>DALZNT010000092.1:0-14523 GCA_032005505.1 Clostridium sp.
ATATTATTTATATAAAGGAGATTTAATATGGTTGTTAAAATTGAAAACCTAGTTAAGAGATATGGAGATCTAATCGCTTTAGATCATCTAAACCTAAATATACAAGAAGGCGAAATCTTTGGTCTTCTCGGCCCTAATGGCTCTGGGAAGACTACCACAATAAACTGCCTTCTTTCACTACTTAAATATGATAAAGGAAGTATTGAAGTATTTGGTAAGAAAATGGGACCTACTGCTTACGATATTAAAAGAGAAATTGGCATAGTTATGCAAAATGTAGCTGTTTTTGATGACTTAACTGTTTTTGAAAATATAGACTATTTCTGTGGTCTTTATGTTACAGATAAAAAGAAGAGAAAATCTTTAGTTGAAGAAGCTATTGAATTTGTTGGCCTTACTGATTTTAAAAAGTTTACTCCTAAAAAACTTAGTGGTGGACTTTTAAGAAGATTAAACATTGCCTGTGGTATTGCTCACAAACCAAAGTTAATTATTTTAGATGAACCTACTGTTGCTGTTGACCCTCAAAGTAGAAATCATATTTTAGAGGGAATTAAAAAGCTAAATGAAGACGGAGCAACTGTTATATATACCTCTCACTACATGGAAGAAATCGAACAACTTTGTACCTCTATAGCTATTATGGACAAGGGTAAAGTAATTGCTAAAGGTACTAATGAAGAACTTAAATCTATGATATCTCATGGCGAAAAAATTGTAATAGAAGCCTTTGGAGTTAAAGATAACTTCCTTGAGATTTTAAGTCATCTTCCTAATATAACCTCTGTTGAGTACAAAGATAACCTTCTAACTATAAAAACTAAAAGTGGACATAGCAGTCTTGGTAAAATTGCTACCCTTCTAGATGATTATCAAATTAGTCATGTTAAAATCTACTCTGAACTTCCTACTTTAAATGATGTATTTTTAGAGATAACTGGTAAACAGCTACGTGATTAGAAAGGAGCTGCAAATATGTTTTTTCATATATTTAAATATCAACTTAGGCTTAAACTTAAAGATAAACTAGGTACCTTTTGGTCACTTGCCTTCCCAATAATCCTTGCCATTCTATTTAATTTGGCTTTCACAAATATTCTTAGTGGTGAAGAATTTGAAAAAATAAATATTGCTGTAATTAGTGAATTTGAAGAAATCACTGAATTTGATTCAGCCATTGCAGAAAGCAATTTATTTAATATAAAAAAATCAAATGAAGTCGAAGCTCTAGATTTACTTTCAACTGGTAAAATTTCTGGTTTTATAACTGAAGGCCAGGATATCACTATTACTGTAGCTAAATCTGGTATTAGTGAATCTATCCTTAAGGAATTTGTAGATACCTATAGTGAGCGAACTGCTACTATAACAAATATAATTGAAGCTAATCCACAAGTAATAGAAAATGGTTTTCTTGAAAATATGAATGTTAATAATGACTATTTGATGGAAAAGCCTCTAGGTTCCTCTACTAATATTGTAGTAATTTACTTCTATACCTTGATTGCTATGGTTTGTCTACTTGGTGCAAACTTTGGATGTGATGACATAATAAATATTCAAGGAAATCAATCTCCAAGAGCTGCCAGAATAAACGTAGCTCCTGAGAATAAATTAAAGATTTTTCTTCCAACTCTATGTGCTACCATGGTCTTTCATTTTACAATAGTTCTTATTTATATTCTATTTATTAATAAAGTTCTGAGTGTTGACTTTGGTTCATCCTTAGGTCATGTAATTTTACTTGCCTTTGTGGCTTGCTTTACTGGAATTTCCATGGGGACAATGCTTAGTGCTTTAATTAATAAAAAGCAAAGTGTAAAAATGGCTTTAATCCTCGGAATTACAATGTTTGGAGCCTTCCTTTCTGGAATGATGGCCGTTCAAATAAAGTATTGGATTCAAAAGACCGTACCATTAATAGCATATATAAACCCTGCAAATCTAATTACAGATGGTCTTTACTCCCTTTATTATTATGATACCTTCCAAAGATATTACCTTAACCTTGGTATCCTTGGGGCCTTTGGAATAATATTTATACTAATTACCTATGTGGTTCTAAGGAGGCAGCAATATGCAAGTATTTAAGCAATATTTTAAAATAGTTAGGAAAAGTGCATTTTGGTCTCTCTATATGTATGCCATAATCTTCATCGCCATGACAATTATGTTTAGTAATTCTGGTGGTAATGTCCCTTCTGACTTTGAAACTACTAAATGTAATGTAGCAATAATTAATAAAGATGACTCTGAATTTTCAAATAAACTTGAAAACTACATCTCCTCAAATTCAGAAGTCATTGATATTGAAGATGATGATGAAAGTATAAGAGATTCTCTATTCTTTAGAGAAAGTGAAATTGTAATAATAATTCCTGCCGGCTTTGGAGCAGCCTTTATCAGTGAAACTCCTATGGAACTTCAAACTCATAGTATTCCTGATTCAACAAGCAGTATTTTTGTAAAGAATATGATAAATAGCTATTTAACTACTACTGACCTTTATATAAGTGGATCTAATATAACTGACATGGATAAAATCGATGAAATAGTTAGAGCTGATTTAAGTATAAATACACCTATTTCACTTACTTCTAGCAATGATACTAATGAAAATATTAGTTTAAGTTATTACTTTAATTATCTTTCATATCCTTTACTTTGCATGCTAATTCTTGGAGTATCTATAGTTTCTAATATCTTTACTAGTAGAGATTTAAAAATGAGAAATCTTTGCTCACCTATAAACGTAAGTAAGTTTAATCTACAGCTATTCTTTGGCCATGCAGTCCTTGCTCTCATAATTTGGGCACTATTTACAATAGTATCTATAGTAATGTATAAAGGTGATATGCTTACTACTCGCGGATTACTTTTCTCAATTAACTCACTTGTGTTCACTATCGTAGCTTTAAGCCTTAGCTTTTTCATTGGAAACCTGGCAACAAAGACATCGGTTTATGCTATCTGCAACTGTGTTTCCCTTGGAAGCTGCTTCCTTGGTGGAGCCTTTGTTCCACAGGATATGTTAAGTGACTTTGTAATTAGACTCTCAATTATAAATCCTGTATATTGGTATATTAATATAAATAACAAATTGAGTGCCCTTTCTATTTTTAACCTTGAAACACTAAAACCAATTTTATTCGAAGGATTAATTTTATTAGCATTTGCTCTAGCTTTCTTAAGTATGGGATTGTTAGCGGTAAAACAAAAAAGTGCTACCTGTGAGAATAAATAATTTATAAAGCAAGGCTGCTGTTCAACGATTTTTAATCATCTCACAGCAGCCTCCTTCACTTATTGTACAAGAATTTATTCCCAGTATTTTCTTATTATTAATTACTGCCTATTTAACATTAATTTTTAATCCTAAATCTCTCAGCATTAAATGTACTTATTAGAGTTGATACAAAATCTAAAGTTAAAATAACACCTAGTACAAGAGCAATAATCCATCCCATTGGTGAAATTATTTCATAAATAACATCTACTATGTATACTTGGAAATACTTCACACCTATGTATGTAAGAACTGTCCATATCAGAGAATAACTTAAGCAGATTATTCCTTGAAAATTATAATTCAGATCTGAATAATCCCAATAATCCTTTTGAAAATATCTTCTCATAATATATCCTGTCAGATATTCAACTGTTGTAGGAATAAGGAAGCAAAATGGAATTAAGATATATGTATTATAATTAGTTGCTATAGATAGAGCTACTAAGAGTGTCATAGCTATAGCATACATTGGTTTAAATGGTCCTCTTAAAAATCCATCTTCTCTAAAATGCCCTTTAGTAAAATAGGTAAATACATTCTCAATGACCCATCCTAGGAACCCATACAAGAAAAAGCTAAGTACAAGGTATAATAAAAACCCGTATTTATTCATATCCTCTCCTCCTTTTAAATGTAGTGTTACCCAAATATATGGAATTATGCTAACTATTTCTTAAATTTTCTAGTTTTTATACATAAATATTATAATTCGTCCTAATTTATTGAAATTTATGATAAAATAAGTTAAGAATGAAAATTCAGAATCAATTTAATTTAATATTATACATATACTTACATAGTGCTTTAAAGGAGTGATTTAATGACAATATTTAAGAAAAAAATAGGAGTTGGCACTCTAGCTCTACCTCTATTTATTATTGGAATTATTTTAGTAGGTCAATACGTTTATTATGCTATAGGAGAAGACATCTTAAGTCTTCTTAATTTAAGAGAAGCTACAGCAAACTTTGACTTTGGAAATAGCCTTGCAGTATACTTCTCAATGATTTTCACAATCCCATCTGTAGTCCTTGGATATATCTTCGGGGATCACTTTGGAGCAAAATCAGGACGTTTACTGTCCCTATTTTTAATAGCCTCTATTCTAGTATTTTCACTAGGCTATCAGATAGGCTTTGATTATTTAATAAAATATATTACTTAGATTTAAAAAAGTAGGCCAAGCTTTTAGGAATTACTCCTAGTGCTCAACCTACTTTTTAATTATACATTAATTGTCCATTTTCATTAGTAAAAATTCCATCAACATCATTTCCATATGAACTTCACCTTTTATTGGATATGTTGCTGCTAATACTTTACCTTCTTCAAAATACTTTATGGCTTTCTCATTGTCTCCCTCATAAAGCAATTCATAGGCCATAAGAATTCTTTTCTTGCTAATCATACCTTTACACGCTTTTATATACTTTCTTAAATTCTTATCGTAAAGCCGCCTAACTAAATTTTTCTCTCCGTCTAGCACTAGCTCTAAAAATATTCTCTCACAAATAATTTCATTTTTATAAATTCCAATTATTCTATCCATATATGGTTCCATAGATTTTAGAGTCTCTAATCCTCTTTGAAAATCCAATTTATCCAAATACCAATTGTACTCCATTAACTTCATAGAGGTATTAAGAGCATTTGTAACATCAGCTTCTTTTGAAAGCTGAAATATTTTTACATCCATTTCTCTCGGTCTTTCCCCTTTAGATAGAAGTCCATTAACCTTAAGCTGAGTATGAAATGCTCTTCTAGCTTCTTCATCCTTTACCATTGCTACTACGTTACTACCATCATTTGCAACACCACCAATTTTTAGGGGTATTCCATTGATCAGTGCCACTAATATTCCTGATGTTCCAAGTAAAATTAAAAATCCTTCAAGTCCTAGTGGAATCCCTTTGCACAAAGTTGCAATTAATATTGGAATTACCCCAAAGACAATATTTAAAATTGCACCTCCGAAATTATATATAATGAAAGGGAATTTTCCATCTACCATTTCAGGTGGCATCATCAAACATTGTCCACCAGTTCCAGGAATACTAAACTTCTTTCTTTTCCATGTCCCATCTTCTTTTATTAGAGTTAATGACCCTATTCTAAAAGATACGAATGAATATCCGGTAATAAATCCAAAAATAAGATGTCCACCTTCATGGATAATAATTTGTATAAAAAAGCATAAAATAAATACTATAAATATAGCATAAATTTTTATCATTTCTATAAATCCATTATCACTTTTTAGGTATGCATCCGCAAAATCCTTTAATATAGTACTAAAGAAAAAACCTACTAACGCTCCTATACCTAAACTTATCACTATAAATATTAGGGTTCCATTTAAAATTCCCCTTTTCTTTTTCCCCATAACATCCTCCTTATAACATAAAAATTATCACATGAAAATTATACCATAGTAAAACTACTAATTGTATAAAACTGTGATAAACTAATACCATTGCGGTGATAGTATGAATAAAGAAGAAATAATTAAAGGAGATTATTTTTAAATATATCTCTTATTCTATTCCTTTCCATTATATTTATCCTACATCAAAATTTTGTAATTATTTTAACAATATTACTGTTCTAAAAAACCGGAAAAGTATCATAATATTAAACAGGTACCCTTTTACTTTGGAGGTGTTTGTTTTGACCCTAAAAACCGAAAGAAATTGTTGGTTATTGGGTAGCGTTTGCTTTATTTTATCCTTTGCCTATTACTATAGCCGTAATTCCCCCTTTTGTTGGTTTCAGCTTTTTATTTCAATTCTCTTTTATATTAATGCCTTTCTTCGTAACAAAAGACTAAAAAAACTTAAAGGTGAGCATAAATAAAACCTCATAAGAAACATCTATCTGTATTTCTTATGAGGTTATTTATTTTATATTATTGATTAGCTTCACCATAATTCAACCCTTTAAATTCCTCTCCTCGAATTAAAGAATTTATATCCTTAGCAAACTGGTCAATCCGCTCTTTTGATATAGTATTTATATTTTGTTTACCATCTAAAAGGTTCTTAATACCCTTCTTGGCAGCTTCATTTCGTCCCATCATCTTTATAATGAACCTTTCAAAGAAGTTCATCTTTTTAAAATCAAAAATACCTCCAAAAGACCTTATTGCAGTAGCATGATCTAAAAGTTCCCCTGTAAATGTTGCCCAGAAATATGCTTCTACGGAAGATGCATCAAAACCCATACAAGATAAATATAAACCAAGTGGCTTTTTACAAAGCTCTTCACACTTTTCTAACCCAAATGCCCTAAGCTCTGACTGCGAGCTTCCTGCATAAATGGATCCACCAAGAATTATCTTATCATATTTAGCAATGTCTACATCCTTTGTCTCCTTTAAATTAATTAAATCACATTCCCCATTTAACTCTTCTTCTAGGAGCTTAGCACATTTCTCTGCTGCCCCATACTTAGTAGTATAAGCTATAAGTATTTTCATTTATTATCCCCCTATTTTGTGACATAGTACCCCTATTTTATCCTCTCAAGAAATTTATATTCCCCCTGAGCTTGTATTTGATCTAGCAAATTATTGTATAATGATTTCAGTTTTTCTGGCTCAGTGACTCCGATTGTTTCTAGTTCTGAGCTATGATTTTTAAAATACACCTTTGAACTCATATATTTTCCATGAAGACTATCTAAAATGTGAAGTGCTTCCTCCTCATTTAAATTAACATTCATACTATCACCTCAAAGATATATTCTATAAAGATTATATTTTTCCTTTAAAATAATTGTTCTTTTTCCTTTAAGGTGACAATAAATTCATCACAAGTCTTTAAAATATCATTTTTTCTTGCTAAAGAATTTATCCATTCAACTGGAATTTTATTTAGTCCATAAAATATTCCTGCTAGTCCACCTGCAATACAAGCTAAACTATCCGTATCATCACCTAAATTAACAGCTTTAAGTACACATTCTTTATAGGAAGACGTAGTAATAAAACACCAAAGCGCAGCTTCTAAACTGTGAATTACATAACCTGAAGAATATATATCCTCCATTCTAAATGTACTTATATCTCCATGCTGAATTCTTCTAAAAGCATCACGTCTACAACCATGCCCCTTAAGCTTTTGTATTTTGCTATAGGCTTGTCTTTTGGTGAGTCCTTCTAAAAGACCTATGGCGTACTCTACATATAAATGACATGAAAATGTACTAACTTCATTACTATGAGTTATATCTGAAACTTTAACTATTATATCCTCTCTTTTTTCCTGTTCTACATCATATAGATAAAATGCAAGGGGTAAAATCCTCATAAGCGAACCGTTTCCATTATCATATTCGCCATCCATTCCAGATTCTAAGGCAGGTCGTCCACTTTGCATAGATAAAATACTATTAAATGTAGTTCTTCCTATATCAAAAACCTCACCGTATGGCGTCCAATATCCATCTTCCAGCCATTTACAAAACCTTTCTCCCAAATCCTGATAATCAAGCCCCTTTAATAAACTATCAATAGTACATAGAATCATGCTACTATCATCAGACCAAGTTCCTTTCGGTTGATTATGGGTACCATACTCTCTCATATCCTCAACAGGACATTCTATAAGACTTTTTCTACTCATAAACTCTACTGGTACACCTAAGGCATCTCCAACAATAGCCCCCATTATTCCACCAACAATCTGATTTCTATTCATGGCTTTCATTTTTATTCCTCCATAAGAATTTATTTTTAATCTATTGCCTTGATATAAAAAATTTATACAGAATATCCGCTTTCATAATTATACCACATTTTTACAGTTTGTATTTAATATTTTTCATTATTTATACATTTTTATAATTTACTTGTAATACTCATTATTGTAAACTTATAGTAAGCGGTGGTGTTATGTATAAAATTAATGATGAAATTAAAGTACAGCACAAAAGACTCTTTAATAAGGTAGAAATACTAAAGGGAAAAATAATATGTATAAGACATTTTGAAGGTGAGGATTCTGAAGGCTATGGATACTCTATGAATAGCTATCACCTTATTCTTGAAAATGGAAAACGCATTATAGTTATTGATGAAAAAGCTCATCCTCCATATTATAAAACTTATAAACTCCTACAATAACACATTAAAAGAGGACAGCCATTATTGACTGTCCTCTTTATTCTGTACCACAATTTCTTATTACAGATAAATTATCTAAATTATCTTCAAATAAAACTACTATCTCTTTGTAAATATCAGGTCTAGATTTTATTGCGTAATAATCATAGTCTATTTGAAGTGTATCTAGAATATATAAAGCTTTTTTAAAGGTTAGTAATTCAGTGATATCCTTGACCTTATCCATGGCTCTCTCCTAATTGCATCTTTTTATCAGAATATTCACTTTCCACGGAAAGGTGCTAACTTATTTAACTCTATTCCCAGCACAACCTTAACAAGAGCAATGCAATCTGTAGTGACATAATTACTATCTATTGCTGTAATCTCAAAAGGGTTGAGTTCTTTTTTTATAACTTCCTCATTGTCTTGAAACAGGTCATCACTACTTATAAATAACCTATGCTCTTCTATCCTAGAATCCTCATCATATTGAAGCAACTCCTTAGATTCTATTATAGCCCTATATAGCCATTTCTCTAAATGTACCTTTGAATCATCTCCCCATTTAAAGGTTACATATTCATAAAAATCCTTATTTACATATTCTTTGGCTATTTCTTTAGAAAACTCCTTAATCATACCCTTCAGCTGTGGCTCCTTAAAGTCTTCAATAGAAAACATTTTATCAGTAAGTCTACAATATATGGATTCCATATCCCTTTTACTTCTTCGATAATATATAGCTCTATCTTCATAGGTCAACAGATCAGATACTAAAGCATTTTCTTCAAGGACTTCTTCTTTCTCTCTACTGGAACTCACCAGCTTCATCTTTATATTATTACAATTTACTATGGCTTTATCAATATATTCAATTCTTCCTTTTATATATTCCTCTAGCTTATTATAATAGTTGTATACTTCATTTATTAAATAGCTTTTTAGTAACTTCCCTTGCCTTATATAAATATTCTCAATATAATTCTCTATATATTCGCCAATTTTTTTACTGTAATATACTAATAACATGAAAATTAAACTTAGAATTATTATTGATGTACATATAACCTTAATGGTTGTGTTTACAAAGGTTATATCCTTCCATAGCTCTATAGAAGCACATACAAAAACTACTACAATTAAAATACTCAATGAACAAAATCCTAAAAAATTTGGAATATCTTCTTCCTTTTTATTCTTGTGATTATATGTCTCCGCTAAACAAGGTTTATTAATACTATCATTTGAAATAAGTAATCTCTCTCTATTTATCGTATCTAGTACATGTATTAAAAAATTCTTTCCTTCTCTTAAGCTAAATTTGGACTCAATAGTTATTAGCTCTTCTAAAATTTCAGCTTTTTCTTCTTCAAGAAGCTGATTCCTCCTTGTATAAACTTGATCTTTTAATATCTGTATATATTTTTGACTTAATTCCTCTTCCTTTTCATCTAACACAGCTTTATAATTTTCACCGTAATCCATCCATAGCATTTTTTCTCTTTGAGCCTTAATTTCAAGATCCTCAGGAATCTGCAAAAGTCTTTCTCCATTGTCCCCTTGTGGTAATTGATCATTTAATTCATTTAAAAGATATTTACTTATTAAAAGGTTATAGCTTCTATAGCTCTTAAAGTCAATGTCCCTTTGAAACTCTAAACTATGTGTCATTAAATCAACCATCAGGTAATTTCCAAATTCATTTATCATATTTTCCTTGGGCACTCTTAAAATAGATATACCTATTGTGCCAACTTTATAATCCTTTTCTTCCTTAAGAAGCTTTTTATTATAAATAGATAGAATTGGATCTGAAGATGGGATTATTGATAAATAAACGATCTTCCCAAGGACATATTCTAACTCACTTCTATCAATTCTTAAACCGTCTTTTACTACGGTGTTTGTCAAATATACCTTTGAATCCATGGCTAGAATATTCTCTTCAAGGGATAAAAAATCCACTACCCACTGCAGCTCCTTGTATCCTGAGTTCTGATTCTCACTGTCTTCCTTCAATTTCCTTGGCATTATGGGAAGTATAAAAAGTGAAGCTCCACTGTGCCTTCCTATCCCTTCATTGTTATAGTTTAATTTAAATAGAATATCAATAATATCACTAAAAGGAAACTTCATATCCTCCATATCCCAAAACACATATATATTTATCCTTATATTGGTAGTAGTTTCCATTCTTATTTTATAGCCTCTTTCAACTAATTTATTAATTCGTCTTGCTGATAGAAGCTTTTGGTCTATAATATCTTGCAGCTGCTTTCTACAAGTATCTAGATTATTTACATCATATAAGCTTATTACATCAGTTAAATATTTCGGCATCTGACAGACCATGGCCTTAAGCTCATGTAAGGCTCTTTCCCCTGATGCTCCTACTGACAGAACTAATGTAGGATTAAATATTTCATTCATTTAAATCACCCTTATTTATTAAATGAATTTTCATATCTCAATTTTTCATAGGCAATGAAATCTCCATCTTCATTATCTACTCCATCTAATCTAACTCTCCCCATTTTTGTGCTAATAGCTTCCCTATAAGACTCCACATATATAAGCTTATGATTTCGTAATTCAGCCTCGGAATGCTCTGATTCTACCTCCATGATGAAATACTTAAGCTTTGAAGCTAGTCCTCTATCCTCTAGAATTTGATCCATTACCATTCTTTGACTATCTCCAAGAATAAGCCCATCATCTATTTCAGAAATATTTCGAGGTATTTCTCTACTACTTCTGCGAACTTCCTGAGCTCCTAAGCAGTACGGTGAGTTATAAATAAATTTATCCCCTTCTCTATTAAGATTGTCAATATACTTTCCTCCAACTCTTATGATAGCTCCATAAGCTTGAGCTAATGTATAATATTTAAATAACTCATCCATATCCACAACTAAATCATCTAAACCTACATACTCCTCATTAAGGTGAAGTGGATATGTCTGGTCTGATAAAAGCTTTAAATAAAACTGCTTATAATGTTTAACATCTGGAAGATATGCTGCACAAGCTCCCATAATAATATGAATTACATCAATTGAATTAGGATTTGTGGTTTCCACATATCTAGCTTGTCTTGATCTCTCGCCAGTTTGACTTCTTATCCAATTGTCAATTTCCTCATGAGGTTTCATGGTGAAGCCACTGGTAATATTGTCATCCTTAATAGCCCCAATGTAATAACATTCTGTCCAAGATACTTCTGGATTCTTAATAGCAGACCAAAATGGCTTTGCAAGTTTTGCTGTAACCTCTATTTCATCCTTAATATAAGATTCTGGAGATTTATTTTCTAGCTCTGCATTCCTTCTTAAAATTTCAATGATGGATAAATTCTCTAACCTATCATCCTTTTCAACCTGACTTTCACTCAATCTAATCAAATATTTTACATCATAATTAAGCAGTGAAAGAATACTTGTATCTTTTGGACTATCTTTATCATTTCTAAAGACTTTACTTAAATTTTCCTTTGTCATCATTGCAGTTATAATTCCTCCTAGGTCTTTTCCATAGCTGCTTATATAGTGCTCTTCATAGAAATCTTTAGAAACCATCTCTCTATTTATTATGTTTCCACCGTAAATCTTATTTGCCTTATTGTTAATTCGTTGCAGCCTTAGTGAAACCCTAGAGTTATATTCATTAATGTTTCTTGAAAGAGATTCAATATTCTCTAATTCTTTACTAAAAATATCACTAACTAGATTCACTAGTTCCTTTGAAATATAATAATTAATTTCATTTTCTTTTTCTCTTATAAAGGAATTAATTTTACTCTTACAATTTTCAAAGACTCTCTTCTTTTCATTTATCTTTGATTTTTTTAAAGCCTTAGCACTCTTTAGCTCTAAGCTAATTTTATTATTCAAGTCTGTAGCTGTTCCTACATTACTTGGAGAATCCATGGAATTCTCCCGCTCTCTGAGACTATTTAATGCCTCTTTTAGAATTATTGAGATTCCTTCTAGTCCATAATTTACAGAGTTCTCATTAACATAATCTTTTATTACCCTTACTGCTCTTCTTCTATTTTCACTCTTAGAAGCCCTCCAGTTATCTCTAGTTTCCATTACCTTACTTTCAGCATTAACTAAATTTCTTCTACTATTTTCAATGGCACTTTCATCTGCATTAACAATCTTAAGTAATTTATTATCAGCAAGATAATTCCCTATTCCAACCTCATGGTCTATTTTTTTCACTAATTCTTCTGCACTATCATCACTTGCTTCTATATCACCTTTATATAATCGGTTTAATATATCTGAAGCTAATCTATAGCCACAATAACTTTTAATATTTTCTGTAGGTATCTCCATAGACGAAGATGCGAAGGTACTAAAGTGTCTATCTCTTTTTAATACTGGATCCTTATCCTTACAAATAAAATTAGCATAATCAGCTCTAAGTTGTGAACCAAGCTTTGTACCTATCTCATGATATAGCTGTAAAGAGCATAAATCATATATGTCCTCTATATTAGTTAAAACTCCACCTGCTTCATTTTTATTTTCAACTAAATAGCATATATCCAATAGCTTCTTCTCTAACTTTATTTCTCCCAGATTACTATACTTGAACTTATATCTATCATCATAGACATTTTTTATGGAACTCATATAGAATTCTAGTTCTTTTAAAGCAGCATAGCAGTTAGCCTTACTTCGATTTTGCGCATCTAAATCCGAGGAAAGTTTGTCATCATAACAACTCTCTAAAGTAAACATTCCTATTAAATTTGTGTTATCTCTATTAAATATCTTGGAAAGCATAACTGATACATCTAAAAATGTTCCACACCCTGTTCCCCCAGCTAAGGAACCCACTATATAAACCTTATTTCTATCAATATTTTCAAGATGAACTGATCCAACCTCTGTTAGGATTTTATATAAATCTACTAAGTCATTTTTTGCAGCATTTAAAGTGTCATATACAAGCTTGGAATTCTTACATAGATAAAGTCTTCCCACAGGTCTCATAAGTCCTGCACCTTGATCTGTTGATGTAAAAAAATCCGGTGTTATAGGTGGATTTTTGGGAAGCCAATCAAAATTCGGATTGGCATATGCCCAGTCCAAGGTGCTCTTTACACCCTCATTAAATCTAAGCTGACACTTTTCATTATTTGTTAGAGTGTCATCTATAAAGGATTTTAAATCAGTATCAATTATTAAATATCTTATAGGTAACTTTCTATCTCCATACTTTCTAGCAAAAATCTTTTTCAGTCTCTTAACTACTTGAAATCCAGTGCCACCTAACCCTACAATTAGGGTCGGTAGAATATCCTTAGGAATTTGGTTATTTGCCATAGGTCCCCCTCCATTTCACATACTTATAATATGTCTCCACTAAAATCTATGATTAACTGCCCTTTACTTCCATTAATTTTATAAACTATCCTAATCTCATTTTTATAATCTATCGCTCCCTTTACACCTTCCCCTTCGTAAAAGATATCCTGATCCTCTATAGCCTCATAAGTTACCTTAATAACCTTCTCTTTTAAAACCTTCCCTTTAAGTCCTTGAACCCACTTGTGATTTTTTTCATAAATGTTTGTGAAAGTAAACTTACCAAGGGGGTTTGTTTCCTCTTCATTTAGGGTAAGAGCTTCACTTTTTTTATTAAAATTTAAATAAACGCCTTGGAATCCCTTTGATAATTCATAGGATATTGTTCTACTCTTTACCTGTGGCATCACTCTATAGCTAAGTGTTATTTCTCTTTTTTCCTCAGCAATGTTATTTTTATAATAAGCTTTTCCCACGAAGTACATAGCTAGAAAGACACCTATAATAAGTATAATTATTACTACCACTATTAAAGCAGGCTTCAAATACTTGTTAATGAAATAGCTTCTTGCAGTGATCACCTCTATCTTTGTTTCTAACTCCTTTGTGATGTCTATATCTCCTAAAGTATTAAAATGAAGCTTAAGATTCTTAGTTTCCTCACTGGGATAAATTTTAAAATCTATTTCTTCATCTCCACTCTTAACTGTAAAGTTTCCTATAGTTTCACCTTTATCATCTAAAACTTTAATCTCCGTATCACCTAAAATTATAGATTCAGGTAATAATTCTAAAGTAATTTTAATTTCTTC
>DALZNT010000093.1:0-14189 GCA_032005505.1 Clostridium sp.
AAGGGTTATTCTTATTTAATAAAGAGGAGAGTATGATTATAAACTCAATGATAAAGAAGCTTTTAAAGCGATAATGGAGGCATTATGGAAAAGCGTTGGAACCCATTTGAAGATAAGAATATAAGAACAGCTCTTACAGTTGGAGTAGCTGTACTAATAACATTATTAGTAGGTTTTATAGTTAATAGTAACATGAAAAATAAAAACAATGCAGAAAAGTATAAGGGCGCAGTAATAATTGAGTTTAAGGATGAAAACTTTGAAAAAGTCATAAGAAGGAAAATAAAAAAATCATCAGGGGAAATTTATGATGTAGATGTAGAAAATTTAACGTCGCTTAATTTGGCTAATGAAAATTTGGAGAGCATAGAGGGAATACAATATTTTTACTCTCTTATAAGTTTAAATTTATCAGGTAATTTTATTAATGATTTGAATTTAATAAGTAACCTAGCTTATTTAAAGGAACTATACATAAGTGATAGTGGACTCATAAATGTAGAGTTTATTGGAAGTCTAAGGAATCTTACCTATCTAGATTTATCAAAGAATAATATTAATGATATTAGTTTTGTGAAAAATATTTTAGGACTTACTTATTTGGATTTAACTAGAAATAATATAAGTGACATAAAGCCATTGTTAGAGCTAAAAAATCTAAATATACTCAGCTTAAATAATAATAGAATCAATAATATCGAAGATATTGTTAATCTCACTAGTTTGGTAACTTTAGATATTTCAAATAACAGCATTGTAGATTTAACTGGTATAGAAAAGCTGACAAATCTTATTGAATTAAAAGCTAATAATAATGGAATTAAAACTATAAGTTCACTAGCATTAATGGGGGATTTACAGATTCTTGAACTTTCACATAACAATATAACAAATTTAGACTTTATTAAAGATAATGGGAACTTGCAGAGTCTTAATATATCCTATAACGATATTGACAATATAGATATTTTAAATAATCACAATAGACTTCAAAAGGTTAGCCTTAGATTTACAAAGATTAGTGATATTTCAATATTGGCAACGCTTGAGAGTCTTAACGAGTTATATTTAGATGACGACATAGATAGGGAACCAATCAGAAGTATGAAAAGTAGGTTTAAAAATGCGGATAGAGTGACAAAAGAGTTTTTTGTTAATGCACTATATAATGACAATTAGTAAAGGATGAAAGACTTATGATTTTAAATATATTAATGGTTGCATTGGGATTGACACTAAGTACTTACTTGTTTAGTAAAGCTGCCGGTACCTTAAGCGTTAGAAAATTAAACTTAATATCTTACACATATTACTTATTTGTTTTACAGACTTATATCGGAGCTAGCTTAATATTTTTAGGGGATAGAGGTCACTATACACTTAAGTATATTTTGAGTGAAGCATCAATAACTAAAACCTTTTATTATGTGCTACTTACAGCTATATTATTCCCTTTAGTTATAATTCTCGTATATAAAATTCTTAAAGTGGATATGAATAGTATATATGATGATTATTTATGCAGTTCAACGGATGTAGAAAATGAAAAAGCAGTATTTTATATTGTAATTGGAATTGCTGGAATATGTGTGATTTTAATGACTTTACTCTTTGTAAAGATTGGGTATATTCCACTGGTGAAAATATTTTTTGCAGATGCTGATTTTAACTATAAGGTAGAGAGAATTAAGGTAAATCAAATTACAATAATAAATCAATATGTGAGAAATATATTTGTACTTTCTTTGATACCGGTATTGTCCTATATAGCCTTTGTATATGCTTATAGCACAAGGAAGTTAAGATGGATTGGGCTATTTATTCTTCTATTTATATGCTCAATATTTACTAAAACTTATAATTTTGCAAAAACACCAGTTATATTTTACATATTTACCTTTGTCATATTGTACATAATAATTAACAACGGAATTAAGCGAAGATATTTTTATGGAATAGTAGGTGTTTTGGCTCTAATAATATTTTTACTCTATAAGGTCATGGGCTTTGCTTTAGAACTCTCCATATACACTGGACCTATTGGAAGAGTACTATTTACTCAAGCTGGGACTCTGATCTATCACTTTGATTTCTTTCCGTCTTCATTCCCGTTCCTAGAAGGGAGAAGCTTTGCAAATACAATTTTATGTCTTGTAGGGTCAAATATGACTAGTGTTAGGTCAGCTAAGATTATAATGTCCTTCTATGGATCAAGAAGTGTATATGAGGGAATTGCAGGTGTAATGAATGCTCTATTTATTGGAGAAGCTTATGCAAACTTTGGAGCAGTTGGAGTTGTGGGAAGTATAGTTTACGTAGCGCTATTGTTTGGAATTATACTTTGGCTATTTACAAGTAAGTTTAAGAAAACAGCTTTAAATGTAGCACTTTTAGGAGTATTAACTAGCGAGTTAGCAAATACAACTCAAGGAGGTTTCTTTGATTTTGTATATAATGCCAACATGATAGTAATAGTTTTAATGTTTATATTTATTAACTATGGAAGTAAGATATTAGGCAGCAGAATAAGGGAAAAATCATATAGGCATAAGTAATTAATGAGAAAGTTGGATGTGGAATGAAAAGGTGTATAGTATATTTTCCATTTAAAATTCATGATAATCATCCTAGTGCTTCTAACATAAGACCTATGAAAATTATAGAAGGATTTAAAAATTTGGGTTATGAGGTTCAGGTTATAAAGGGTTATGCAGAGGAGCGTAAGAAGACTATAAAAGAACTTAAAGAGAAAATAAATATGGGTGAAAAATATGATTTTATATATATGGAAAGTTCTACAGAACCAACTTTGCTTACAGAAGCTAATCACTTGCCAACTCATCCTCTACTAGATTTTGGCTTTCTTAAATTTTGCAGAAAAAAAGGTATTAAGGTTGGGATGTTTTATAGAGATATTCACTGGAGATTTGACCAGTATAAAAGAACAGTTTCTTTACCTAAAAGAACAATAGCCTATACTTTTTATTATTATGACCTTTTAAAATACAAAAGCTGTATAGATATGCTGTATTTACCTTCCTTAAAAATGGAAAAGTATATTCCAATAAATCTAAATAAACCAGTAGAGCAATTGCCTTCTGGTTGTGAGAAGGTAGATGATAATAAAGAGAATTATGAGCATAAAGATAAATTGGCTATTTTATATGTTGGAGGTCTTAACAGAGAGTTATACAATATTGAGAAACTGGTTAAGGCGGTATATAAAAATGAAGCTTTTACTTTAGATATTTGCTGTAGGTCAGGTGAATGGGAAGCTAATAAACAATACTATGATAAATATCTCAATGATAGGATAAGCGTTATACATAAAAGTGGTAAAGACTTAGATAGAGTTGCCATGGAAAAGGATTTATTTTCTTTAATGGTGGAACCTACACCTTATTGGGAGTTTGCTATGCCAATGAAGCTATTTTCTTATATTTCCTATGGAAAACCAATTATAGGTGTGAGCAATACAGCATGTGGAGAATTTATTGAAAAGTATAATGTCGGTTACATAACAGAATATGAGGGAAATTCTATAGAGGAACTATTAAATTATATAGAAAAAAATTATGAACATGACTATAAGTTCAAAGAATCTGCATTAGTTGAAGCTTTTGAGAAAAATACTTGGATAGCAAGAGCAAAGACTATAGCAGATGGTTTAAGTAAGAATTAAAATTACTAAGGAGAAAAGATGAGAATTTGTTATTTATCTGATGCAAATAGTATTCATACAAAAAAATGGTGTTCGTTTTTTAAAGACAAGGGATATGATATCCATGTAATCTCTTTAAATGATGGATCTATTCCAGGTGTAACGGTACATAGTCTAAATATGAATTTAGATAAGGTGAAAAGTAATAATTATATAAACAAATTTAAATATATTACCTATGGAAGTAAGGTTAAAGCATTAGTTAATGAGATTAATCCAGATATACTTCATGCCCACTATGCTACAAGTTATGGATTTTTAGGGAGCACAACAAAATTTCATCCGTACATAATTTCAGTATGGGGAAGTGACGTATACGATTTTCCAAAGAAGAATATATTTTTTAGAAAGTTTGTAGAAAGAAACCTTTCTACGGCTGATGTAATATTGTCAACAAGTAAGGTTATGGCTGAAGAAACACGGAAATATACTGATAAGAATATAGATATAACACCATTTGGTGTAGATATAAGCTTTTTTAAACCCAGGGATGATAAGTATGAACCAAAGGAAAAAATAGTAATTGGAACTATTAAAGCTTTAGAAAAGAAGTATGGTATTGAATATATGATTAGGGCTTTTGGAGACCTTTCAAAAAAATATAACAATATTTACTTGGAAATAGGCGGGATAGGTTCTCAGCATGAGTATTTAGAGACGCTATGCAAGGAACTAATGATTGAAGGAAGAGTTAAGTTTTTAGGATTTATATCTCCTAAGGAGGTAGTAGATGCCTTTAATAGATTTGATATAGCTGTATTTCCATCAACTTTGGATAGTGAAAGCTTTGGCGTGGCTGCTGTAGAAGCACAGGCTTGTGGGACACCAACTATAGTATCTAATGTAGGAGGTCTGCCTGAAGCTACATGTCCAGAAAAAAGTAGTATTGTGGTAGAAAGAGAAAATGTATCGCAGTTAAAAGAAGCTATGGAAAGACTAATTGTAGATAGAACTTTAAGGATTGATATGGGGAAATTCGGAAGAAAGTTTGTTGAAGACAACTATAATGTAAAAGATAATTTTAATAAAGTAGATAAGTTATACGAAAGACTAAGACTGATATAAGGATGAGGGATAAATCTATGAAAATAATAACAGTTATTGGAGCTAGACCACAATTCATTAAGGCAGCAGCAGTGTCTAATAAATTAAGGAAAAAGAATAATGAAATTTTGATTCATACAGGTCAACACTACGATGAGAATATGTCAAAGATATTTTTTGATGAGTTAAGTATCCCGTACCCAGATTATAATCTTTCAGTAGGTTCTGGTGGTCATGGTAAACAAACAGGAGAAATGTTAATAAAGCTAGAGGAAATCTATGAAAAGGAAAAGCCAGATATGGTTTTAGTTTATGGAGATACAAATTCTACTTTAGCTGGAGCTTTAGTGGCAAGTAAGATGCTAGTGCCTGTAGTTCATGTGGAGGCAGGACTTAGAAGTTTTAATAAAGCTATGCCAGAGGAACAAAATAGAATTTTAACAGATCACTTAGCCTCAAAGCTATTTGCACCAACAGAAACTGCAGTTAGAAATCTAAAAGCAGAGGGTGTTGAAGACAATGTATATAATGTTGGTGATGTAATGTTTGATGCAGTACTTCATTTTGGAGAAATAGCTAAAGAAAAAAGTAGAATTATTGAAGGCCTGAATTTGAAGGATAAGGAGTATATTTTAACTACGATACATAGAGCTGAAAATACTAATGATATTTCAAGATTGAAGAATATTATAGAAGCATTAAATGAAAGTGGTAAAACTATAGTACTTCCACTACATCCAAGAACAAAAAAATATGTGGGTGATTATGAACTAAAATTTAATGAAAATATAAAGATAATAGATCCAATAGGATATTTAGATATGCTTTCTCTAGAAAGTAATTGTACAAAGATAGTTACTGATAGCGGTGGAGTTCAAAAGGAAGCTTTCTTTATGAAAAAACCATGTATAACTATGAGGGATGAAACTGAATGGGTAGAAACTGTAGAAAATGATTGGAATAGAATTGTTGGTACAGATAAGGCGAAAATATTGGATGCAATTATGAACTTTGAACCGAGCAAGCCACAGAAGATAATTTTTGGAGATGGGAAGTCTTCAGAAAAAATTTGTGACATAATAGAATGCTTGAATAACGGGAGGTAGCCATGAAGATATTGTTTTTAACTCAATACTGTCCTCCAGAGGTCGGTGCTCCACAGAATAGGATATTTGAATTTGCAAAGCAGTTAAAAAAGTTTGGTCATGAAGTTACAATATTAACAGCTATGCCTAATTATCCTAGAGGAGAAATTTTTGAGGAATACAGAGGTAAAAAAATAGTTAAGGAAACTTTAGATGATATTAATATAATTAGAACAGGAATCTATGCCACAAAAAGCAAGGATTTTACAAAAAGACTTAGAAATTACTTATCTTTTACGTGGACTAGTGTGGCTAAAGGAGCAAGACATATACCCAATCAGGATTTTGTAATTACGGAATCTCCACCTTTGTTTTTGGGATGGTCGGGATATGTATTAGCTAAGCTGAAGAAAGCTAAGTTTATATTTAATGTATCTGATTTATGGCCAGAATCGGCTGTGAAATTAGATGTTTTACATAATGAAGCTATGATAAAGGCATCTACATGGCTGGAGGAGTTTTGCTATAAAAAGGCAGCCGCTGTTACATGTCAAACAAGAGGTATTGTAGATAATATTGTTGGAAGAGGCTTTGATTCTAAAAAGGTTCATCTTATAACTAATGGAGTTGATACTGAATTCTTTAAGAGAGAAAATAGGTCAGAAGTACTTAGAGAAAATATTGGTATTAAGAATAAGTTTGCAGTAGTATATGCAGGAATTCATGGAATAGCTCAAGGGCTTGAGGTAGTTATAAATGCAGCTGAAATTTTAAAGAATTACAAGGACATACAAATTGTATTTATAGGAGAAGGTCCAGAAAAGCCAATGCTAAAAGAAATGGTTAAGGAAAAGAAGCTTAATAATATTACTTTCTTACCAATGCAAAGTAAAAAAGATATGCCAAAGATAATTGCTTCGATGGATGCTACTGTTGTTCCACTTAAGAGATTAGATTTATTTAAGGGAGCGTTGCCATCTAAGATGTTTGAAGCACTTTCTTCAGAGCTGCCAATAGTATTAGCGGTAGAAGGTGAGGCTGAAGAATTAATTAATAATGCAGGAGCAGGAATTGTAGTTGAACCAGAAAATGAAAAAGCGATAGCTAAGGCTGTTTTAGATTTATATAAAGATGAAAATCTAAGAAGATCACTAGGGAAAAATGGAAGAGCCTATGTTAAGGAACATTTTTCTAGAGAGGCAATTACACGCAAATTAGAAAAAATTCTATTTGAATTAAAGTAGGGAGTGGATGAAATGTATAAGAAGAGAGAGACCTTTTTACCTTATGCTATTCCATTAATTGATGAGAATGATATACAGGAAGTAGTTGATACTTTAAAGTCAGGATGGGTTGCTAAGGGCCCAAGAACCTTAGTATTTGAAAATCGATTTGCAGCATATGTTGGAGCAAAGCATGCCATAGCAATGAATTCTGCAACAGCTGCTCTTCATATTGCACTTATTACAGGCGGAGTGAAACCAGGTGATGAGGTTATAACAACTTCCATGACTTTCGCAGCAACGGTTAATACTATAGTTCATGTTGGAGCAATTCCTGTATTTGTAGATATAGATCTAGAAACAGGATGTATTGATGCAGATAAAATTGAAGAGAAGATTACAGAGAAAACTTCAGCGATAGTTCCAGTACACTATACTGGTCATGCTTGTGATATGGATAAAATAAGAGCAATAGCGGATAAATACAATCTTTTTGTATCAGAAGATGCAGCTCATGCAGTTGAGACTTTTTATAAAGATGATTTAATAGGCAAAAAGGGTGATTGCGCTTGCTTTAGCTTTTATGCTACAAAAAATATTTGTACAGGTGAAGGCGGAATGCTTACAACGAATCGAGATGATATAGCAGAGAGAGCTAGAGTTATATCACTTCATGGAATGAGTAGAGCCGCATGGAATAGATATGGTAAAGGTGGTTCTTGGAAATATGATATAGAATATCCAGGGTACAAATATAATATGTTTGATATTCAAGCTGCATTAGCAAAAACCCAAATGGATAAGCTAGATGTAATGCAGGATAGAAGAAAAGTAATTGTTAAGGCTTATAACGATGCTTTTAGTAAGTTGGATGGAGTTAAAATACCAGTAGTTAGAGATTATACAACCCATTCTTGGCACCTTTATGTTTTGAGGTTGGACATTGATAAGCTTACAATTGATAGGGATAAATTTATTGATTTAATGTCAGAAGCTAATATAGGTACTAGCGTTCACTTTATTCCAGTTCATTTAATGAGCTATTATAGAGAAAATTACGGATGCAAAGAAGGAGATTTACCTTTAACTGAAGAGTATTTTCAAACAATTATCTCTTTGCCACTTTATCCGAAGATGACAGAGGATGATGTGAGAGATGTAATTGATACTATTACAATAATAATAAAAAGTAACTACAAGTAGAAATAATGATGTATACAGGTAGTAATACTAGCTTAAGGTACATTTGGTAAAAGTAAATGTTAGTAAAAAACATAACATTATAAAAATGAAGGTTTGATTTTATGATAGATTGTCGTAGAATTAGACCTTTTATTTTGTTTTATGAAGGTATATTATATGGCATTGGTGACAAGATTAATAATAGGCTAATAATGAATTAATTAAGAGAATTGAAATATTTAGGAAGATGATATTTTAACATTAATCAATATAATATGTATAGAAGCTAGGGAGGAAGACCTTTGGAAAAAAATATAAGAATCAACATTGAAGATAAAATTGAGAATAGGAAGTTTCAATTTTTTATTAAAAGAATCTCAGACATAGTATTGTCTTTAGTAGGAATTATAATATTATTACCTGTATATTTAATTATAGCTATAGCTATAAAGCTTGATAGTAAAGGACCAGTAGTATTTAAACAAATTAGAGTCGGGAAAAATGGAAGGAATTTTATGATTTACAAATTTAGAACTATGGTGGTATCAGCTGAAAGTCAGAGAAAGCTAGAGATAGATCCTGAAAACATGGATAACTTTGTATTTCAAAGTAAGTCAGATAGTAGGATTACTAAGGTAGGGAAATTTTTAAGAAATAGCAGCTTAGATGAAATACCTCAACTGTTTAATGTACTATTTGGAAATATGAGCTTAGTAGGACCAAGACCAGAGATACCAGAGGTTGTAAAGTATTATCCTAAAGTGTACTATCAACGTTTATTAGTTCTTCCAGGAATAACAGGATTAGCACAAGTAAGTGGAAGAGGTGAAATAGAATTAGGGAAAACTATATTTTATGACCTAACTTATATTAATAATTTTTCAATATGGTTTGATATTAAGATATTATTTGATACAATATTTAAGGTATTTAGAAAAGATGGGGCTTTTTAACAACAGTTTTTCAGGGGGGACAACAATGAATGATGACAAAAACAAGCTTATGGGGATATTCTATATTGTACTATCATCCATAGGCTTTGGGATAATGCCAGTTTTAGTGAAGTTAGCATATAAAGGTGGAGCAAATCCTATGAATACCTTAGTACTAAGATTTACCTTCGCTTCATTACTACTTTTAGCTTATATAAAAAGTAAAAAGATTTCGCTAAAGGTTAATAAGAAACAGTTTAAGGTAATATTTTTTATGGGGGCATGTGGATATTCTATGACAGCTATACTTGTATTTTTTGCCTATAATTTTATCGATGTAGGTATTGCAGGAATGATTCTTCATTCATATCCATTAATGGTAATGATATTATCTATAATTATTTTTAAAGAAAAGTTTAAATTTAAGAAGTTGATATGTGTGCTTATGACCTTCGCAGGAATTGTTGTAATGGTAGACTTGAAAGGTGGAGCAAACATTAGTACTTTAGGGGTAGTGCTAGTATTGTTGGCTGCCCTTGCATACGCAATATATTGTTTAGGTGCATCCCATAAGGAGATTAAAGGAGTTAATAGCTATGTAGTTACCTTCTATATATCCTGCATTTCAGCAGTTATGGGTGGTGTAATTGGACTAGCTACCAATAGTTTTAATGAACCTATAAGTATTTATGGAATCGGGGCTATTCTAATGATATCAATTGTGTCTACGGTAGTAGCACTGATGGCATTCTTAAAGGGTGTTAAAATAATAGGGCCAACTAATTCAGCAGTTTTTTCTGCATTAGAACCTATAGTATCACTTATACTAGGTGTTATTGTACTAGGTGAGGCCATATCAGTAAAAATAGTTATAGGTAGTACATTAGTTATTTCATCTATGATTATTTTAGCTAAAGATACAGTTGAGTATTAGCATAATTATTATAACCTGTAATAGAAAACTATTGCAGGTTTTTCTTGTATGTACTATAGTTTATATAGAGAGTAAAGGTTTACTTAGCACAATATGAAAAATAAAGACTGAATATTCAAATTTAAATATGAAAGAAGGGTAAATTTAATCTATACTATTAATATGTAATGGTATATTTTGAAGAAACTCAAAGGGGGATGTGCTCATGAAGAAAGTAATCATCAATGGAAATGACCTAACATTACAAGACGTAATAAATGTTTCTAGAAATAATTATGAAGTTGAAATTAGTGAAGAAGCAGAAAAGAGAATTAATAAGTCTAGAGAAATAGTAGATAGGATAGTAGCTGAAGATAAAGTTATCTATGGCATAACTACAGGGTTCGGAAAGTTTTCAGATGTATCAATATCAGGTGACGATTGTAAAACACTACAAAGAAATCTTATTATTTCCCATTCCTGTGGATTTGGAAATAAATTAGATACGGATATAGTGAGAGCTATTATATTACTTAGAGCAAATGCCCTTTCTAAGGGATATTCAGGAATAAGGTTATCTACAGTGAAAACTTTAGTTGAAATGTTAAATAAGGGGGTTCATCCTTATATTCCTGAAAAAGGTTCTTTAGGGGCTTCAGGAGATTTAGCTCCATTATCACATATGGTACTTCCTATGTTAGGAGAAGGAGAAGCAGAGTATAAAGGAGAAATACTTAGCGGTAAAGAAGCTATGGATGCAGCAGGTATTCCTATAATAGAGCTTATTGCAAAGGAAGGACTAGCTTTAATTAACGGAACTCAAGTTATGACAGCTGTGGGAACCCTTGCATTGTGGGATGGAATTAACCTTATAAAAAATGCAGATATAGCTGCAGCACTAACAGTAGAAGCTCTTAGAGGTGTAAAGGATGCTTTTGATATAAGAACTCACAGCATTCGTCCACATGAAGGACAGTTAGCGACTGCAAAGAATATTTTGGCACTAGTTGATGGAAGCTCTTTAATTACGTCACAAGGTGAGATAAGAGTCCAAGATGCATATACTTTAAGATGTATTCCTCAAATTCATGGAGCTTCTAAGGATGCTTTGAATTATGTTAAGCATAAGGTTGAAATTGAGATTAATGCGGTAACAGATAACCCAATAGTAACTGAGGAAGGTGACGTAATTTCAGGAGGGAATTTCCATGGACAACCAATGGCTCTGGCTTTTGATTTCTTAGGAATAGCTATGTGTGAGCTAGCAAATGTGTCTGAAAGAAGACTAGAAAGGTTGATTAATTATCAATTAAATGACCTTCCAGCATTTTTAGTTAAGCATGGAGGATTAAATTCAGGATTTATGATAACTCAATATGCGGCAGCAGCACTAGTATCTGAAAATAAAATTTTAGCTCATCCAGCAAGTGTAGATTCTATACCATCTTCAGCGAATCAAGAGGACCATGTTAGTATGGGAACTATAGCAGCAAGAAAAGGTAGAGACATAATAAGAAATGTAGAAAGAGTTATAGCTACAGAAATTTTAGCTGCTTGCCAAGCTATAGATTTTAGAAATGACTATACTTTAGGTAAAGGAAGTGCTATAGCCTATAGTCAGGTGAGAAAAGAAGTTAAATTTATAGAGAATGATGTGGTTATGTATAAGGAAATTGATAAGGTTACGGATCTTGTACGCAGCGGCAAATTAAGTGAAGTTGTTGAAGAAGTAGTTAAAATAAATTACTAGGTCTTAAATAAATAAAAAACTTTATATAAAGTAGGAGGATTATCATGGGAAGAATTGTTGAATGTATACCAAACTTTAGTGAAGGAAGAGATTTAGAAAAAGTTGAGGCTATAGTTAATGTATTTAGGGGAGTAAAAGGGGTTAAACTTCTTGACTATTCTAGTGATGAAGATCATAACAGAACTGTGGTTACTGTAGTTGGAGAACCGGAAGTTTTAGAGGCAGCCATAATACATATGGCAGAAAAGGTATATGAAAATATAGATATGAGCACTCAGAGTGGTGGACATCCAAGAATGGGAGCCTTAGATGTAGTTCCTTTTGTACCTATAGATGGAGTTACTATGGACGAGTGTGTAGATATAGCTAATAGAGTGGGAAAGACTATTGGAGAACGTTTTAATATTCCAGTATATCTTTATGAAAAGGCGGCTACAGCTTCTCATAGAGAGAATTTAGCTACTGTTAGAAAAGGACAATATGAAGGTTTCTTTGAAAAGATAAAGGAATCAAATTGGGTACCAGATTATGGTCCATCAGAAGTAAATATAAAGGGTGGCTGCGTGGCAATTGGAGCAAGGCAGGCATTAGTAGCTTTTAATGTTAATTTAGGGACAGATAATTTACAAGTAGCTGATACTATTGCTAAAACTGTTAGACATATTGGTGGAGGCTTAAGATTTGTAAAGGCTATGGGAGTTAAGTTAGAGGATAGAAATATAGTTCAGGTATCAATGAACTTAGTTAACTATGAGAAAACAGCAGTCTATAGAGCTTTTGAAATGATTAAAATGGAAGCAAAACGCTATGGAGTAACTGTGGTAGGAAGTGAAGTTATAGGGCTTGTGCCAATGGCAGCATTAATCAGCTCTGCAGAATATTATCTTCAGATTGAGAACTTCTCTGTGAGTCAAATCCTAGAAAAGAGAATAAGTGAATAGTAATTAGCAATTAATAAGTAGTAATCATGTAAAAAAGGATACTACTACTATGATAGGGCTATAGAATGGGGGAACAAACTATGTATATAATTATAAGAAATATAGATTGCTTGGTAACCTGTGGAGGACAAGATAGAAAAGCTGGAGCTGCTATGAAGGATGCAGGCATCATAGAAAATGGATATGTAGTTATTGAAGGTGGGAAAATAAAGGCTGTGGGAAGTGGAGAAGGCTATAAAGAGTATTTAAAGGAATATTCTAAGGTTATAGACGGTTCAGGTAAAACTGTAACTCCAGGGCTAGTAGATCCACATACACATCTTGTTTATGCAGGTAGCAGAGAGAATGAATTACCTATGAAACTGAATAAGGTAGGCTATATAGAGATACTAAATAGTGGTGGTGGAATTCTAAGTACGGTTAGAAACACTAGAAGTACTTCCTTAGAGGAATTAGTTAAAGAAAGCAGAAAACGTTTGGATACAATGCTTAGCCATGGGACAACTACCGTCGAAAGTAAATCTGGCTATGGTTTAGATTTAGAAAATGAGAAGAAACTTTTAAAGGTAAATAAAATTTTAAATGAAACTCACCCTATAGATGTAGCTTCAACATTTATGGGTGCTCATGCAATACCTACAGAATATAAGGGGGATAGAGAAGGTTTTATAGGCTCAATCATAGAAGAAATGATTCCTAAAATAGCAGAGGAAAACTTAGCTGAATTCATTGACTGCTTTTGTGAGGAAGGTGTATTTTCTACTGAGGAATGCACAAGAATACTTGAAGCCGGAAGAAAACATGGTTTTAAGCTAAAGCTTCATGGAGATGAGGTAGAGTCTATTGGAGGAGCAGAGCTTGCAGGAGAGTTAAAATGTATATCAGCGGAGCATTTAATAGCTGCTTCTGATAAAGGAATAAAAGCTTTAAGTGAGAATAATGTGGTAGCAGTACTTTTACCATCTACAGCCTTTTATTTAATGGTTGGAAGATTTGCTAGAGCTAGAGATATGATTGATGCTGGAGTTACAGTAGCTCTTGCAACAGATTGTAATCCTGGAACATCACCAACGGAATCACTTCAAACAGTAATGACTTTTGCTTGCTTTGGAATGAGGATGCTTCCTGAAGAAATTATTAATGCTATGACAATTAATGCAGCTTGTGCTATTGGTAGAGAGAATGAAATCGGATCAATTGAGGTTGGGAAAAAAGCAGATATAGCTATATTTAATAGTAAAAATATTAATTATTTAATTTATCATTTTGGAATAAATGCTATAGACACAGTAATAAAAGATGGTAAGATAGTAGTTAGGAATTAGTAGTGAATGAAGATTAATGGTTACTAATTGCAATAAGTAATTTATATTTATAATTTTGAATTTATAATTTAGG
>DALZNT010000094.1:0-13617 GCA_032005505.1 Clostridium sp.
TTCTTGTTTCACAACGTCAAGTCTTGATTGAATCTGTTGTTCTACATTGTCCATTGTATCTGCAAGCTGATTAAACATTTGTTTTGCTTCTTGATTATCTGTATCTAAAGAAAATGACTTCATATCAGCAGCTAATCCTTTAGCACTAGCTAATGCTGTTTCAAGTTTAGTTCCTGTTGGCATAAAAATTCCTCCTTTACAATTCTTTATTTGCAATAATATTTTGTTCATAATGAATTTAAATATTCCCCTTATTCATAATGAAATATATTCCTTTATATTATTAAGCGAATTAAAGTTAATGCTACTGGTTAAAGTAACCTAGTAAGCTATTTAATAAATATAAAGGAGATTTTTATATGACTGCTATTTCAAAAGTAAAACAAACGTTAGCTACACTAAAATGGTCAGAGGCGACTTTAGAAATGTATTCATTACAAGAACGTGATAAAGAATCTAAAGCTGTTTATAAGCAGGCATCTGAAGAAATACGTAAAGTTAAAAGAGATTTAGAAAAAAGAATAGGAGTTATGGAGTTTGAGGAACCCCAATACAAAGGTAATTAAGTGAGGTAACATATGCAATCTTGGTTAATAATATTATTAAAATCAATAGTTCTGTTTTTTTTATCATTAGTTATAACAAAATATATGAAGAAAAAGACCTTAGCTCGATCTACTCCATTTGAGTTTATTACCTATGCCGTCATTGCTATTATAATTTCTTTAATTTCGCTAAATATCGTCAAGAATATTTACTTTGGATTAATAACACTGGCTGTTTGGGCGCTGATACCTCTTATCTTAGATTATGCTTCTATGAAGAGTAAGTCAATTTATAACATAATACATGGTAAGGAAAGAGTTCTGGTTAAAAATGGGAAAATAATGGAGGATAACTTATCTAAAGAGAGAATTACAGGTCAAGAATTCCTAGAACAAATGCGTTCAAAAAATGCATTTAACTTAGCTGATGTTGAATTTGCTGTAATGGAAACAAATGGGGATATTAACGTCAATTTAAAAGCTGATAAAAAGCCTGTAACCTCATACGATTTAGGAAAAAAAGTAGCTCCTAAAGCTGAGCCACAAACAGTTATTTTAGATGGAAATATATTAAATGAAGGTCTTATCAATGCTGGATTAAATCATGGCTGGCTTACAACACAGCTAAAAACTAAAGGAGTTACCCTTGAAAATATTTTTCTAGGTCAAGTAGATTCTTCTGGCGACTTATATGTAGATCTTTTTGATGATATGATACAAGTTCCTAAAACTCAAGTTAAAGAAATGTTATATACAAGTATTAGGCAAAGTCAAGCGGACCTTATGTCATTTTCTCTAGACTGTGACGATGAAGCTGCTAAAAATATGTATTCAGAAAGTGCTAAAAAACTAAATAAAATCTTACACAAATTAGAACCATATTTATTACGTTAGAGGGTGAAATAAATGTCAAATATGAAAAAGAAAAAAATGACCCCAGCTCAGCAGGAATATGATGAATTAGTAAATAATCACGGTCCTAAAAGACCTATTTTAACTAATTGTCTTAGAGCATTTCTGGTAGGTGGCTCAATATGCACTATTGGTCAAGGATTACAATGGATTTTTATTAACTATTTTAATTTTAATGAAAAGACCTCAGCAGCTCCTACTGCCATTGTTTTGATCTTTTTTTCAGCTTTATTTACTGGCCTTGGAATCTATGATCATCTCAGCCAATGGGCTGGATGTGGAACCGCTGTTCCTATTACAGGCTTTGCCAATTCTATAGCTTCTGCTTCAATTGAACATAAGAGTGAAGGATTGGTCCTTGGAGTAGCTGGAAATATGTTTAGGCTTGCAGGTGCAATTATTGTTTATGGAGTTATTTCTGCTTTTATAGTTGCTACAATAAAAATGACAATAATATGGTTAGGAGCGATGTAAATGCTTAAAGGACATCAATCTTGGATTTTTGATTCTAAACCTACAATATTAGCTTCTGCAGCCGTTGGTGGACCTTTTGAAGGTAATGGTGCTTTAGCTGATGATTTTGATATAATTACTGAAGATTTATGGCTTGGGCAGGATAGCTATGAAAAAGCAGAAAAAACTATGCTTGAGCATGCTTGCCAAAGAGCAATACAAAAAGCAAAGTTAAGAAAAGAAGATATTAACTTCTTTTTTAGTGGAGACTTAATGAATCAAATTATTTCTAGCAGCTTTACTGCAAGAACTCTAGGAATTCCTTATTTAGGAATATTTGGTGCTTGCTCTAGTTCTATGGAAGGTTTAGCATTAGCAGCTCAATTAATAGACAGTAAAGCAGCTAAATATGTTGTAACTGCTGCAAGTAGTCATAATGCTGCTGCTGAAAGACAATTTAGATATCCTACAGAATATGGAGTTCAAAGACCACCTACTGCTCAATGGACAGTAACTGGAGCTGGAGCTGCGGTAATTGCACAAAATGGAGATGGTCCAAAAATAACCTCTGCTACCATAGGGAGAGTAATAGATATGGGAATTTCAGATCCTTATAACGTTGGTGCGGCTATGGCACCAGCAGCTGTAGATACCATTGAAGCCCACTTTAGAGATTTAAATATTAATGCTTCTCATTATGACCTTATTGCTACTGGTGATTTGGGGAAAGTTGGTCATGAACTTGCTAACATTTTGTTAGAAAAACACGACATAGATATGCCAACAGATATATTTACAGACTGCGGACTTTTAATATATAAAAAAGAGCAACCAAGCTTTGCTGGTGGCAGTGGCTGTGGTTGTTCTGCTACTGTAACTTATGGACATTTACTTAATCGTATGCGAAAAGGGCAATTAAAGAAAATACTAATTGTTGCAACAGGTGCCTTAATGTCTCCTATCTCTACTCAGCAAAAGGAAAGCATACCTTGCATAGCACATGCTGTTTCTATAGAAATGTAAAAAGGAAGGTGTACTTTAAGTTATGGAAAAGTTTATTTTTGCATTTATAATAGGTGGTCTAATTTGTGTTATTGGTCAGCTTATAATGGATATTTTAAAGATTACTCCTGCGCATACAACATGTACACTTGTTGTATGTGGCGCAATTTTAGGAGGACTTGGTTTATATGATCCTTTAGTTAAGTTTGCAGGTGCAGGAGCATTTATACCTATAAGTAGTTTTGGAAATTCTCTTGTAACAGCAGCTATAACTGAAGCTGAAAAAACAGGCTTTATCGGAATATTTAATGGCCTCTTAACAACAGTAAGTGGAGGGGTTTCTGCTGCAATAATCTTTGGGTTTCTTTCTGCCATGATATTTAAACCTAAAGGCTAATAATATGAATTTAATATGTTATTCTTCTTTACATAATGATTATAAATATAAAATCTTTCTTTAAATTTCTACAAACTAAAAAGGGGCTATTGCAAAGCAGCCCCTTTTCGTTGATTTTTTGGTGGATGCCAATAGCAGAAATAATACCCACGAATTATGTTGAATTAATTGTTATATTTATATTATATTCTCACCCTTCATTGGTATTGTCACTGCTTTTATGCTCTATTCCTTGAGGATAGTAAAATAAATTATATGGATCATATTTTTCTTTTACAGTTATTAACCAAGGTACATTATTACCAAAATAATTATATAAATAACTAGGTATATTAATATCACAATAGTTAAGATATCCAAAGCCTGCATATGGAAGTAAGGATTTTCTTAAACTATTTACCCATCTAACTGTATAATCAGCATACATACTATATTCAGGAATCCACTCAGCATTAATTTGTATTAATATTTTAGCTTTTCTATGAGGATAAGCGCTAGGTAAGCCTTCATTTTCTGCAATCTTTCCCCCCAATAGGAGGAAGCTAATATCTATAGGTGGCTGAATAGGTAGCAAATTATCTAAATAATCAAACATCATTTCACAAGGTGCTTTTCCTAATGGCCTATATGCCAATAATCCTGTAATCTTAAATCCTGTTGGTGTAGGCACAGAAGCTGAATATTTCTGTATATATTCCTCGAAATCAATATACTCTGTTGTATAATTCATTTTATTAGGAACTTTTAATAAAACTCTTAAAGCTTTTTCCATTTCTTTTTCTGAGCTTCTTAAGCCTACTCCATATAGATTAATAGTATCTTTAGTCATAGCAACCTTAATGGTATACCTATTATCTAAACGTTCTCCAACCTTTTGAAATCCTTGAATTACTTCATATCTACTCTCTTTAGGCCATTCAGCAATCAATACTGTTACTTTATCAATAGGGTATACTTTAAAAGTAAGTGACACTACTACTCCAAAATTATTACTACCTGCCCCTCTTAATGCAGCAAATAAAATTTCATTTTCATATGAATTAGCAGTTATTATCCTTCCAAAAGCATCTACTATTTGTGCTTCTACTAAATTATCGCATACTAGCCCATATTCCCTTTGTAAATATCCAACTCCTCCTCCTAATGTAATTCCTGCAACACCAATAGTTCCACAACTTCCTCCAACAAATGCAAACCCATATTTAGCTGTCTTAAGATAAAGTTGCTCTTGTTTATATCCTGCTCCTATTCTTACATAACCTTGGTTAGTATCTATTTTAAAATCAAGCAAATTAGAAATATCTATCACAACAACATCATTCCCCACAGAAAATGATTCATAGTTATGACCACCACTTCTACAACGTATATTTAATCCTTGCTTTCTTGCCCAATTTACTGCATTAACTACATCTGTTATATTATTAGGATATACAATTACCCTGGGGTAGTAACTATAATATAAATTTGCATCTCTACGAAGAAGATTATAACTTTTATCTGCTTTAGTTATAACATGTCCTGTTAACCCCTCTGTCATATTGACTTCCTCCAACCTTATTAACCATATATTATAATATTACATGCCATGTTATAATATATATTAATAACTTAGGAACTATTCTTAGTATATTTATATTCGCTAGCAAGAGCTTGCCTCTGGCAATCTCTAACACCTCAGGGATTGTAGTACTTTCAAAGAAAATACTTACTAATATTTTTCAAATTCTATAACTTTTAATATTGCATCTACTGCTTTTTTGAACCTCCCGCTCTTTTAAAACTTTTCTCAAATATAACATATTTTATATAATTTTCTACTCGTAGTAAGATGAGCATCTATGCTATTCCTTATAAATAATAATTCTTTACTTTTTCTCATAAACTTCTCCAAACTTTAATACTATATCATTTTCGTTTTAACTACATTATAGCACTAATCTCCAAAACTACTTGTATGCCAAAGGCTTTCACCTATCCATTCTTAATCCTTTAGCTACAAATCTTTTTCGTAAGGCTCAAACCCTTAGGAAAACTAAAACATATCATATTTTATCTTTTAAAAACTAATACTGCATTTGTCCCACAAATGTAATCCAAAAACTTAATATTTTTAAAGCAACTTAAATGTTGCTTTATTTGTCATGCAACTTTTTAGAACACTAACAATTTAAAAAATAAATTTCAAAATTACATTATTTAAAAAATTATGATAAAATTGAAATGAAAATATATAATTAAGTAATATGAAAATACATTATAAAGTATATGAAGTAGTTTACTTTAAGTAAAAATATTTAAAAATAAAGGATGGGTTATAGTATGGGAATTATTAAAGCTGGTATAGGAGCTCTAGGTGGAACATTAGCAGATCAATGGCTTGAAACTATTGAACCTGAACAAATGGATAATGAAACTTTAGTATCTTATGGAGTAACGGTAAGATCTAAAGATTCACGTAGAGGAAACAAGAGAGGAACAGAGGATATTGTTTCTAATGGGTCTATTATTCATGTTCCAGCAAATACTGTTATGTTATTAGTAGACGGAGGAAAGATTGTTTCAGCAACTGATGAAGCTGGATACTATCAGGTAGACGATTCAAGATCTCCATCTATATTTTTTCAGACAGACAAAGACGTTGATGTAAGTGGTTATGGAAATACTGGAAGAGATGCTATAAAGAGACCTGGTGGTATAAAAAATACGTTAAAGGATTCTTGGGAAAGATTCAAGTTTGGGGGAACTACTCCTGCAAAGCAAACTGTAATATACATAAATAAACAGGAAATTAATAATATACGTTTCGGTACAAGGAATCCAGTTCCATATACTGATAGAGTACTAGTACAAGGAAGAATAGTTCCTTGTAAGATAACATCATTTGGAACATATTCAATTAAGATTGGTGATCCATTATTATTTTATAGTGAAGTATGTAGTAAGGTAGGTAAGAAAACTTTACGTACTAGCGATATGGCAGAACAATATATTAATGAATTTTTAATGGCTTATCAAACCTCATTAGCAAGTCTTTCAGCTAATTATGTTTGTGTTTCTGATATTGCTATTAAAACTATGGAAATTGGTCAATACATGGCAGAGGCATTAGATAAAGAGTGGCTTTCAAAAAGAGGTTTCTATATTCAAAGTGTAGGAATTGCAGGTATATCTTATGATGAAAAAACAGAACAATTACTTGATAAATATGCTAATGACTCAATTCTTTTTGATGCAAATGCAAGGGCTGCACGTATGACAGCAGGATTAGCTGCAGGAGTAGAATCAGCAGGTTCTAATGCAAGAGGATCTATGCTAGGTCTTGCAGGAATGAATATGGGTATGAATTTAGCAGGTGCAATGGGAGCTATGCCAAACCAACAAGTTCAAAATAGTCAACCAATGCAATGCAATAATCAAGGACAAAACAACTCTGATGGATGGACATGTATTTGCAATACACATATGAGTGGAAATACAAAATTCTGTTCAAATTGTGGTAATAGAAAGCCAGAAGAAAAACAACTTAATATCTGGAATTGTAAATGTGGTAATTTAGTTAGCAATGGTAATTTCTGTCCTAATTGTGGAAGCAAAAAGCCTGAAAACAACACTTGGAAATGTGTTTGTGGAAATGAAGTAAATGGTTTATTCTGTTCAGAATGTGGCAAGAAGAAGGCAGATAGATTTAAATGTAATAACTGTGCATGGGTGCCTGAAGATCCTATGAATCCACCAAAATTCTGCCCAAATTGTGGAGATGTATTTAATGAATTAGATAAAGAGTAATTTATGAATAAAGCACTGTAAAATTACAGTGCTTTATTAAAAGACAATAAGAATTATTTGGAGGAGAGAATATGAGTTCTATAAATGAATATAATTGTCCCAATTGTACTGCTGGGTTAGAGTTTAATCCTGAATCTCAAAAATGGAAATGTAATTACTGCTTTAGTGAATTTAATGAAGATGAAGTTGATGCCATATGTAAGGAAAAGAAAGGACCAAGTCAGGAGCCTATAGGAGATTTAGATAGTTATAGTTGTACAAGTTGTGGAGCAGAGTTAATAGCAGATGATACAACAGCAGCAGCATTTTGCATTTATTGTAACAGTCACTCTATAATCAAAAGTAGATTTTCAGGGAAATTTAAACCTAAAAGTGTTATTCCATTTAAATTAGGAAAAGAAGAGGCCCAAGAAATCTATACTAAGTGGATTAACAAAAAGAGATTTGCACCTAAAGGATTTAAAGACAAGAAAGAAGTTGAAAAGATCACAGGTATATATGTTCCATTTTGGTTATTTGATAATAATGTAAGAGGACATCTTAATGGTGAAGGGATAAAAGTTCGTACTTGGTCAGACAAAGATTATAAATATACACAAACTAAATACTATAATGTTTTAAGAGAATGTACTGCTGACTATAATGGAGTACCAGTAGATGGATTGAAAAAATTAGATGATTCGGTGATGACGGGAATAGAGCCGTATAATTACAATGAACTAACAGATTTTTCTATGAAATATATGACTGGATTTATGGCTGAAAAGTATGATGTAGAGGTAAAAGAGGCAGCAGATGTTGCAAATGGAAGAGTTAAACAATACATGAGCTCTAGATTAGATGAAACAGTAACAGGCTATAGTAGTTTTGCTAAAAACTCCAAGAGGGTCGCAATATCTAATATCGAATATAGTTATGCTATGCTACCAATTTATTTATTAGTTAATGAATATGAAGACAAAAAATATGAATTTTTCATTAATGGACAAACTGGAAAAATTATAGGTGACACTCCTATTGATCGTACTAATCAGATTAAATTTGCATTATTTATATTTATAATATCATGGCTAATTATTGTGTTTGGAGGTGCTGCAATTGTCTAGAAAATTTAAATCACTTATTTGTTTATTTATATTTTTAATAGCTTTATTACCAATTAGAGTTGAAGCAGCAGAAACTTCTAATGTAAAAGACTATTTAAATTATTTGTCAGAAACAGAAGTACAGGAATTCCAAAGTATGATTGATGAAATTGCAAATGAATATAATTTAGATACGGTAGTGGTTATTACAGATAAGACAGATGGAAAATCTTCAATGGAGTATGCTGATGACTTTTATGATTATAATAATTATGGTTTAGATACAAAAAAGTCAGGTATTTTAATGTTAATAAACATGGACGCTAGGGAAGTTTGGATTTCTACCAAAGGAGAAGCAATTATTATATTCACGGATAGTACAATAAAGACTATGGTAAACGATATAACAAGAAATTTATCAAATAAGGATTATTACGGTGCTAGTAGTAAATTCTTAGAGAATGTTGATTATTATTGTGATAAAAAATTAATGACTGATAATATAGATTCAAATTCTACAGAGAATGTACCTACTGAGTTAAGTCCAGATTCAGTAGTGAATTCCGGTTCTGAATCAAGTTCAGATTCTATATTAAATTCAGATACTGAGGTGAATCCAGATTTAACAGTTGATTCGGATTCTGTAGGGGGTTTAGATTCTACAACAGATTCAAGCACTGAGGTGAATTCAGCTCCAACTTCATATTCTAGTAGATTAAAGAATCTAGTTACATCTTCAACTACTTATGTACTTTCTTTAATAGTATCCATAGTAGTTACATTAATAGTTACCCAAAAGTCTAAATGGAAGGTAACTGTCAACAGTAGAACTTACGAAGGACACGGATCTTTTAATTTAACTAACAAACAAGATATACTTGTTAGTGAAAATACAACTAGAACAAAGATCGAGAAGAAATCTAATGAAAGTAATACCTCTAAGAAAACTACTAGAAGTACTAGTGTAGGTAGTGCTAGAAAGGCTAGCACTACTCATAAAAGTAATAGTGGAAGTACCCATGGTGGAGGTGGAGGTAGTTTTTAAGATTAGGTTTCTAAAATAATTTTTATTTTTATAAAATATTAAGGGTAATCTATTCAGAAAATAGCGTATTTCAAAAATAAATAGATTAATATATATTAAAATGGAACTCGAGGACAGTAGATAGTTTGTGTAAAAGCAAATCTATCTACTGTCCCGTTTTTATAAAAAAATAATATTTCCATGGTCCGTCAGCTCCCCCTGGAGGTGCAGCCTGGAAAAGCTTAACGCTTTCTAAGCATATATATTCCAATCATTACTGTAATCATTTCAGCAACAGGTACAGTAAGCCATATTCCATTTACGCCTAAAAATTTAGGCAGAATCATGATTCCTGCAATTATGAAAACAAGGCCTCTGCTTCCAGCAACTATAATTGATGCCTTTGCATTTCCTATAGCCGTAAAATATCCTGAAGTTACTATATTAAATCCATTAAGAAGAAATGCCACCGCATATATCTTTGCTCCATTAGATGCCAGACTTATGACTTCAGGATTATTAGAAGTAAACATCATAACTAGTTGCTTTGAGAAAATAAATAGAAGTAAAAATATCACTACACCTATAATAAATGTAGAAATTATAGAAATCTTCATGCTTTCCTTTACTCTTTTCTTATTTTCATTGCCGTAGTTATAGCTTATTATAGGGGTAACTCCATCAGATATACCAAACATTAAAAGTATACCGAAGTTTGCCATATAAGTAATTGCAGTGAAGGCGGCCACTCCTGATGGACCCGCAATCTCCATAAAGGCCATGTTGAATAAAAATGTAGCAACGGCTGTGGATAAAGAGGTTACTCCCTCTGATGAGCCATTATAACAAACTGGCCAAATGAGTTTACTCTTAAACTTACCCGTAAATACATTTATCTTATTCTTTCTATTAAGCATATAAGGTAGCACTATGAAGAAGCCTGCTATGTTAGAAATTCCCGTAGCTAGAGCTGCTCCTCCAATACCCCAACCTAAGAACTTAAGAAAGATAACATTTAATATTACTTGTATAATTACGCTTACTACAGTGGCCTTCAAATACTCCTCTGGTCTTCCAATAATTCTATCGGTAAAGCCAAATAAAACCTTAAAGGCTATAAATGGTGCAAATAGTGATATTGTTTTTATATATATAGAAACTCCTCCAAGAATTTCTTCATTAGCTCCCAGCAGGGCTGCTACCTCTTCACTTAGAAGTGTTCCAACTATAACCAATGCTACAGTTGCTACTAAAACAGTAATCATGGATGTCCTAAAAACATCCTGAGCCTCCTGCTCCTTACCTTCACCTAACATCCTTCCCATGGAACTTATAGCTCCTATACAAACCACAAAGGTACATCCATAAATAAGCTGCATAAATGGCTGAGCTATATTTATACTAGCAAGACCTAGTTCTCCTGTAAAATTCCCAACAAATATACCATCAATCATTCCCTGCATACCTGAAATAACCATAGCAGCTACAGCTGGCATGCAAAACTTAATAAAAAGCCTATATATCTTTTCCGTGCCTAATATATTTTCTGTCTCTAATAGATTTTCCGTCAATTTTAATCACCTCATAAGAAATTTTACCATAAGTGAAACTTTGAATCTATGATTCGGTTAGTTCAACTATTGACTTTAATGTAATAGAATAATTTGATTAAAGGCTGTAGCTTAATCAATAGTTATCATAAGAGAAAATAATAAAAAGGCTTATAAAAGAAATTAAATTTTCTCTTCCATTAATTCAGCTCCTCTTTGCCATACTTAATTTTACTTCTACCTTCATATCCCCTATCTTCCCTCGACAAACCATCTATTATTATCTTCATAAAAAATATATTTCTCACGACCTTGGATTTTACAGGTATATCTGATACCTACTCCTCCAGCCTTTAGGCTTGCTGCCTGTCGTGCATCCAGTATCTTGTCTACTTCATAGTGCCTTCTGTCTTCCAAAATTATCTCCCTTGGCTTTAGAACCCCTTCCTTTGTAAATTCCGCTAATACATCAACATAAATCTTTGACATAACTACCTTAACACTCCTTACGTGAGAATCTAAATCTTTACCCAAAGGGCACACGTGATTTGGTTACGCGAACTTACTCTTTGAGCACTAATTCGAATGAATATGAGAATGAGTTTCCTCACTCCCTAAAAATAACCATGAGGATGAACAGTATGGTCCTCACGAGGGTTTATTTTTGATAAACTTCTATCTGTGTACATAACAGCACGCTGAATGCTTTGATACCCAAAACGTCTTCTTATGTAATCTACAGCTTCGTCCATTTTCTCCTGCTTAAGCCTTCTTTCATTGTTCATAAATAAATCAGTCTGAATTGGAATATCCGTTACAAATCAAAAGATAAGCAAATGGGAAACAAATTATACCACCCCAAATGCTCATCAATTTTTAGCTCTTTGTGAAGCCTTAAAGGTTAGCGACGTCCTTGGAACTTTTGGAGATAAAAGTGTTGAAACTCCTCTGTCACAGCTAAGCGAAGAAGGCAAGAAAAAGGTAGACGAATACATAACCCTTCTCATTGCCAGCGGAATGTATAGTAATGTAGTTAAAGAAGAAAAGTTAATATATATGAGGAATCTTCCTCTTTACGACCTACCTGTATCAGCAGGAACAGGAAAATACCTAGACGAAAGCACCTGTGAAATGGTAGAAGCAGGTAGTGATGTCTCTATGGAAGCAGACTTCGGAGTACGAATCTCTGGAGACAGTATGGAGCCTCGCTTTGTAGATGGCCAGATTGTGTGGGTTCATCAGCAAGATTTACTAGAGGATGGTGAAATTGGCATCTTCTCCTTTGAAAATAATTCCTACTGCAAGAAGATTTCTCTAGAGGATGATGGAGTTAAATTAATATCACTTAACCCTAAATATAAGGCTATAGAAATTCCTAAGAATGGGGAATTACATTGCTTTGGAAGAGTTGTTGGGTAGGAAGTACTGTAGCTAAATATAATTACTTTGGAGTTGATAATAATGGATTATAATCAACATTTACTCCATGACAACTCCACAAACTAACAGATAAATTATCTTTATTTTTAACAAAAGATATTTAGTGACATTTCGCGACCTCAAGTTACTTTTATTTACTTTTATCGCATTATTTGCTAATATGTATTTATAAAATTCAAATAAAGGAGCAATTTATGAAAAAAATACTTTGTATAGGATTAATAGGGGTAGCTGCTTTATGCTTTGTTGGTTGTGGTGGAAATAATAAAGACTCAGCTAAAAAAGATAATACATCATCAATTGAGAATAGTAATGATAAAGAAAAACCTGAAGAAGATAATAAACTATCTGTTGAGAATAGTGACGATAAAGAAAAGGCTAAAGAAGTAATTATAATACCTGAGCCTACACCTGAACCTGAGCCTACACTTGCACCTTCACCTGTACCGGAGCCTGAAGCTGAACCGGAGCCTAAAGCTGAACCTGAACCTAAACCTGAACCTAAAGTAGAGGCTCCCGCAAATACAACGGATAACACTGAAAGAATTTTTAAAATAGTTACTAAGAATATAGATTATCAAATTGTTGCTGACGGTGAAATTAGAACAGTAGGTCTAGGCGTTGCTGAAAATATAAAAGAAATATTAAGTACTGTATCAAGCAAATATTTTGATGGTGTAAATATAGAATTAACAACAATAGAAACTGTGAATAATAGTAAAATTGCAGTTATTAATTTAGCTGGAGATGAAATGTATTGGTATCAAAGAATGCAAGGTTCTGCTAATGGTGTGATAACACAATACACTCTTATAGAAAATGTTCTTCAAAGAGATTATACAGGATATTGGATTGATGGAGTTAAATTCACCATTAATGGAAAACAACTTATAAATAATGACCACACTCCAAATTTATCAGAAACAACATATAGATAACCTTTAAGTAAGATTAAGCATCATTATAGTACGAAGAAAGACTGCCAAGGGCTAACTCTCGGCAGTCTTTAACTTTTTTTGTTAATGTATATTAAGGGATATTATGGGAATTTATATCTGAATTAATAACTTTAATTTTACAGCTTCTCTACCATACTTCATTTGAAGATTATTATCCTGCCAAGATCTAATTCTAACTACCATCTCATCAATGTTAATTCTCTTCTCATCTTTATTTTCTATCTTAAATTCCTCCACACGATTTACTATTTTCAAATGAAATCATTGTATCTTCCCCTTTGTTAATATTACCTTTTTATTATTTTATCATAAACATAGTCATTTATATCACATATGATAATATTTATTATGAAAATAATACATTCAAATACAAATAAACATTATCATTTATTGTTATATGATAATGTTTATTGTTAATGTATTAAATTATTAAATATAAAGAGCTTACTTCATGACTTTAT
>DALZNT010000095.1:0-13481 GCA_032005505.1 Clostridium sp.
AAAGATTATTAATTAATATATTATAAAGTATTCATAGGAAAAGATAAAAGTAAACATTAAATAACACATATTACCATGTGTTATTTGGATTAAGAGTAAGTAGAAATTCATTTTACATAAAAGGGGGAATGGCAATGGATATTCTAATAGGGATTTTATTACCGCTTTTAGGTACATCATTAGGTGCAGCCTGTGTCTATGCAATGAAAAAAGAAATGAACAAAACGGTGAATAAAATACTTCTTGGATTTGCTTCAGGTGTTATGATAGCAGCGGCAATATGGTCATTAATTATTCCGGCAATAGAAATGTCTGGCAATATGGGAAAATTTTCTTTTGTCCCAGCAGCAGTTGGAGTAATGGGTGGAGTTATGTTTTTATTTTCTTTGGATAAAGTAATTCCACATATTCACGTAGATAGTGATAAGCCAGAAGGAACAAATAAATATAACTTAAAGAAAACTACAAAGCTTATATTAGCGGTAGCACTTCATAATCTTCCAGAAGGAATGGCTGTAGGAATTGTTTTTGCCAGCATTATGAATGGAAGTAGCACAATGACTATTGCTTCAGCCTTTGCCCTTTCTATAGGAATAGCAATTCAAAATTTTCCGGAAGGTGCAATAATATCAATGCCACTTAAAAGCGAAGGATTAAGTAAAAATAAGTCTTTCCTTTATGGGGTTTTATCTGGAGTAGTGGAACCTATAGGAGCAGCAATTACAATATTATTTTCTAGTACTTTTACACCAATAATGCCCTATCTTCTTTCTTTTGCGGCAGGAGCAATGATTTTTGTCGTAGTTGAAGAGTTAATTCCTCAAGCAGCAGGAGATAGCAACTCAGATATTAGTGCAATAGCTTTTTCTATAGGATTTGTAATTATGATGATTCTAGATGTGGCATTATCTTAAGTTGGAGATATGGTCTTAGAAAAGGAAGCTGTTTTTAGTATGAGGTTTACTCAATCCATATATAAATAAAAAATGACAAAAAATTATGAAGATGGAATATATAAATAAATAAATTTTTATGAGGGTGTAAAATGTATAAATGCCCTAGAAAAATGAATAGCAACTTTAGTTATATGAAAAAGGTCTATAAAACTAGTGTGAAATCTCTAGTTTTATAGGCCTTTTATTCATTGGACTTATAGAAACTAATTATGCCGTAGCCTTATTTTTAGGATCTACATTAAGCAAGTATTGATATAGTAAAATTTTATATTGTAATATTAATTTTTTAAAATAATTATAGATGACAAATAAAATATAATAAATAACTCTAGGAACATATCTAGAGATTAAGATATGAATATATAGAAATAGTGAAATTTAGGTAAGAATAAACTAAAAAAGAGAGGGGCTAAGTATTTTATCAAGATAAATATGGAGGGGTAGAATGAATCAAATTTGAAAAATTTTTACTGATGGTATATTATTGTAAATATAATGGTGAAAGGTGGGGATTTTTTTAATGTGTGATATGAAAAGAGCAGAATATATTGGTGAGATAAAGAAAAGTATTGAAGAAAAAATGAAAAAGCTTTTTGAAGAAGCCCATAAATATACAGAAAACTTAAGTCATGAGGATATAGTGAGATTACATGAAAATCATGTTAAAGATGCTTTCTATCCTTATATTAATAATATTTCTTCCTTACAAAAGATGATAGTGGAAAAGGGAGAGGAGAAATTATTAGAAGAGGTTAAAGCTAAGTTTATGGGAAATTTTCATTTTCATGAGAAGATGCTAAAGTGCGAAGAATTTAGGGAACATAGAAAAACTAAATATACAGAGGAAGAGATTTTAGAAAATGATAAGAAAATATCAAAATATATTCAAGAGGTAGTAACATCAATTATTCAAGAATGTAGGGATTTCAATAGTGAGGAGATAAAAGAAATACATTTGTTTATATTTAAACTTATATTCCAATCTGATATAGAGCATATACCTTGTTTTAAAAATGCGTCTGAAACTATGAATATGGATGCTATAAATAAAATACATGATAGGAAAATTACGGGCACTATAAGTAAGTATATATCAATGTGTAAAGAGAGTTAGAAATTATATAGGACAACCTTCCATTAATTTTAGAAAATCTAAAAAATAGCAAACCTTTTTTAGATTTTCTATTTTTTATTAATATTTATAACTTAAATTAAATCATAAAGGCCATTAATAGTAGTTTGTTCATCCTCATTAATAGGAATAATGATACACTTCTGGCCATCAATTATTTGAGACTTTATTTGAGAAATTTTTTCAGGGTTTACTTGAAGAATAATGTCATATTGATTTTCAGTTTTATCAGCTTCCTCTTGGGCGATCTCAGTTCCTTCCACAAAAGTTGTATTCTCCATTTCTTCATCAGTATCAAGTGATGACTCTGTTATAGAAGTCTCTGTAGCATCTTCTAAGCCGGAATTTAAACTTTCCTCTGAAGTGGTATCTAAAACCTCACATGAATCAGCATCTAAAGATTCTTTAGATATATTATAACCATCAACCACTTTACTCTAACAACATAGTAGTGTGAAGTCAAATGAATTTGATAATCTCCACCAGTAGACATGAAGATTTAATCTAACAAGTCACTACTCTTATAGCCTGTAAATATTACACAACACAATATTAAAACAACAACTGAATTGAAAGTTAATTGTAGTCTGTGTATTAATATGGTAAAATTGTATTAAGTGAGAGTAGGTGCGGTCGTATAATATATATATTAGGAAATATATATATTGGGGAGTGGGGTAAAAATGATTTTTTATTATATACCTGGAATTATATTTTTAATATATTCTTTAATAATCTTTTTTAGGATGACTAATTTATCCTTTGAGATAAGAATGAGAAAAATATACTATTCTCTATGCATATTGGTATATACGTGGATAGTTGCCAGTTTTGATTTACAATTTATATCTACAAATGGATATCTAGGGGTATCACCGAAGGCTTGGTCTATTGCTAGTTTTACAATATTTTATTTTATATTGTTGTTCTTAGTTGAAAACCTAATACTGTCTAACAGCTCCTTTAAAGAGTTTGGATTTTTAGGCACAAAGTTTATAAAAAGTGAGCAGATAGCTACAGTAACCAGCCAGGCAGAGTATATCAATTCACTAGAATTAGGTATTGAAGCTGTTAATAAAACAGTTCAGTTTATGACTGAATATATTTCAAAGCCATCCACTGCGCATCAGCTTACCAATGGAATTTATGACTATAATGATAATTTTAAAATAATTATGAAATACTTTTTTAAAAAAAGAAATTTAAATTGTAAGATAGAAATATATACAGATGTTAATAAAAATAACATTTTCAAATTAGGGGGTATCCTTGAAGGTCTCTCCAACAGAGCCGAGAAAAAAATTCATAAGAGAGTAAAGGAAATGCAGTATACCTATATAAAGAGGGATGAGAAGGATAATGTTTTAGTAATTCCAATAACCAATAATATCAGCAACTGCACCTTTGCTGTTGTAATCAGATCCCGCGAGGAGATTAATGAAAAAGATTCATACATAGTGAGAAATTTACTTACTACCTATGAATTTATACTTGCAGATTATGCTTTAAAAAGCATGGCTTAGTATAAGGCCTAAATTATGTATATGAAGGTAAGGGGGAATTTATATGAATGACAAAAGTATGAAGCTGGACTTGAAAAAGATAAGAGGAGCTGCAAAAGAAATCAAAAGTTCGTCCAATGTAGCTCGTAATATGGCAATAACCCAAGAAAGCAATAATGGAATGCCTTGGTTTAGTAGTAATAATAAATATGAGGAAACAAAGAAAAAGGCTGACAAATTAATTTACGGATAGAAGAGTAACTTTTTTTTTTTGGCTCATAATATAATAGCAGAGTATATATTTTGCAGGAGATATTATGGAAAAGTCAAAAATATCCTATGAAGATTTGATAAATGCTGCTTTAAATAAGAGCATAAAAATTAGCAGGTCTACACATAAAGATACTGTATACTGGAAAAACAAGTATACTTATATCAGTAGATTATCCCGCATAATTATTGGAAAATAATTATGAAAGGGAAAGGAGCTAAAGAGTGGGGTCCAAAGTATGACATAATAATTAAGATATTAATATATAAGCAGCAGAATTTAAAGAGTTTGAAGAAGTGCTTAATTTAATGGACCTTTAAAAGTAAATAGCGGAGAGGAAAGATACAATCAAAATATGGGATTTGTGTCTTTTTTTTATGAGCATATAGCATGAATAGCATTATGCTAAAGCAAATGGAGTAAAAAATAAATTTAGGGGAATTATATATGAAAATTAGAGAAGAATACTTATATACATTAGAAATACTTCATATTATGGAGGAACTTGGAATAAAATTATTACTATTAATAACTATTTTTCTATTAATTTTAATGCGAAATTATCAAAGTTAAATATTATAGCTGATAATATTATATTGCTTGATAATGATAAAGAAATATTAATTCCTAAGGAAAATAATAGTACATTTATTTACAAGGGAAAAAAATATAATCATAAGATTATTAGAGAATCTATTAACAGTGAAGAAATAGAGATAGGTATCCTCTTAGATGAAGATTATTTAAATAATGTAGAGCTAGAAAATCCAACAAATATATTACAAACAGTTATGGACAATGTGCCTGAGATCATATTTTATAAAGATAAGGCTGGGGTATATAAGGGTGCTAATAAACTGGACTTAGGTCAATAGCTTGGACATAAAAAGTTGCACTAATTAAGCTGATTTATTTAAGTTTTCAAACTCTATAGGCGTCATATAGTCTAAAGCACTATGGATTCTTTTACGATTATACCAGGACTCTATGTACTCAAATATAGCTCTTTGTGCTTCTTCAAAATCACTATATTTATTAACATATACTTCCTCTTTCTTTAAAGCGGAGTGAAAGGATTCAATGCAAGCATTATCATAAGGATTGCCTTTACGGCTGAATGGATAAATTTTTTAGTTAATATCATATTTTGAAATTCCCGGCTGGTGTATTGAGATCATAGATCACTATGAAGAATTATGCCTTCGGTAGTAGAAATATTCAAAGATGCATTTTCTACAGCCTTAACGGCTAAATCAGAAGTCATATGCTTCCCATAGGCGTAGCCCACAATTCTTCTAGAGTATACCATAACAGAAGCCAAGTAGGTCCACCTCTCTTTTAATACATATATATAGGTAATATCAGTACACCACTTTTGGTTAACTGCTGTTACATTAAAGTCTCTATCCGATACATTTTTTCTTTCGCTGCTATTATTCTTTGTACTATGAGGCTTATACTTTTTTATTACTATTGACCTTATATTCATAGCTGCCATATATCTTTGTACTCTCTTCATGCTACAATGAATACCAATAGATTTAAGCTTTCTTTGAATTTAAACAGCACCATAACGCTGCTTACTTTCGTAGTAGACGGTTCTGATATTTTATCTAAACTTTATCTTCTCAATATCTCTTTTAGATGGCACTCTTATTAAAGCATCATAGTATGTACTTCTAGGAAACTTAATAACTTAACATATTCTTTTTACTGTATATTTTTCTTTATATCTAGTAATAAAATCAACTATTTCAGTTATAGATTTTTCGCGAATATGGCGGTAGCTTTTTTTAATATTTCATTTTCAAGCTCAAGCTCTCTCATCTTTTTTTGAAGAGTTTTGAATTCCTTCATTGTAATAGTTTCTTCTTCACCTATTTTAACAGGTGATAATTTCTTTATCCATACTACCATCGTTGATTTTGGAACGCCATATTCACTTTCTAATTGTCCGAAAGATTTATTACCTAAATTATAAAGTTCTACTATTTGTTGTTTGAAATCTTCTGTATATTTTTTCTGTGGCATCGTTGAACATCTCCTTCTTATATTTATATTTTACTTTGTTCAACTTTTCGTGTCCACACTTATATACTAACACCAGTTCATTGATAACCAGACTAAGGCGACACAGATTTCACAATTTGAGCTGACGCTACATAAGGATAGTAACTGGAAGATTGTAAGATAAGTAAAGAAAGGCTTGCTCTACATATTAAATATTCAGCAAGCCTTTCTCTCTTTTAAATTATTTCATAAATCTTAAACATTATTTCATTGTTATTATTCGTTTAACCGTATATAATAGGTTGAGTAAACTAATATGAAAGGTGGATTTTTAATGGAATATATATCTGTTCAAGAAGCTTCCCAGAAATGGGGAATATCAGAAAGACGAGTACAGAAACTATGTACAGAAAATCGAATACCTAATCTTTCAAGGATTGGAAGAATGTGGTTGATACCTAAAAGTGCAGAAAAGCCTATTGATAAACGAACAAAGGCTGGGAAGGAACTGCTATGAAACAAAGTAAAGTATTGCTAATTGATGATGATAAAGATTTATGCTTATTGATTGAAAGAGAATTAAAACAAGAAAATTATGAAGTAACTGTTTGTTATGACGGTAAAGCAGGAATAGAGATATTTGAACATGGCGATTACCAGCTTGTGATTTTAGATATTATGCTTCCCGTTTTGAATGGATTTGACGTATTGGAAAAAATAAGAAGTAAAAATATTGTCCCTGTGTTAATGCTTACTGCAAAAGATTCAGAGGTTGACAAAGTATCCGGATTGAGATTAGGTGCAGATGATTATTTGACAAAGCCTTTTCTTATGAATGAACTAATAGCTAGAATACATTCATTGATTAGAAGATATACCGTTTTTAACAATATAGAAAATTCAAATTCAATTTTGAAATTTTTAGGTCTGGAAATTAACCCCTCTTTAAGAAATGTATATGTTAATGACGTTGAAATACATCTGACTGCAAAAGAGTTTGATTTACTTTATTTTCTGGCTTCAAATCAAGGAAAAGTATTTACAAAAGAACAGATATATAATCATGTTTGGCAGGAGGATTATTCATTTGATGATAGAAACATAATGTCCTTTATTAGCAAATTACGCAAGAAGATACGCAATGAAAATATGCAATTAGATTATATCCAAACAATTCATGGTATCGGTTATCGTTTCAATGTGGAGGTTTAATTATGTTTTGGATAATCGTTGGTATTTTGTGTATTATCATTGTTATGCAATTTCTTTATATTCGTAATACTAAAAAAAGACTGCATGAAATTTCAAATGTTCTCGATGATATATATGACGGTAATTTAAACCGAAGATTACTTGCAAATGAAAATACTGCTCTTAGTGAGCTAGTATATAAAATCAATGATATTGTCATTCAAGATAAAAATAAATTTCTTGAAATAGATAAATCAGAAAAGGCATATAAAAGGCTCGTTACGAGCTTATCACATGATATTCGTACTCCTTTAGCTTCATTGATTGGTTATTTGGAAGTTCTGGAAAATGGCTCTGTATCTAAAGAGGAGCATGATAAGTTTTTGAAAATTGCAGAAACAAAAGCCCTAAATTTGAGTGATTATATTCAGTCATTATTTGAATGGCTTAACTTAGAGTCTGGAGAATGGGTATATAATTTTGAGAAAGAAAATATTTGTGAAGTTACCAGAATTATACTTGCCGACTGGATCATTAAATTGGAAAGAAGCAATATGCGTTTTCAATTTGATATTCCAGAAAAGGCAATATATCTTATCACAGATAAAAATGCGTTTGAAAGAATTATTAACAACATATTAGTAAATATCATGAAACATAGCCGTGCTGATTTTTTAACTGTTTCCTTAATGTTAGTAGAAACATATGTAGTAATTGAAATTTCTGATAATGGTATAGGAATATCCAACAAGGATTTACCGTTTATTTTCGACCGTTTATACAAATGTGATAATTCAAGGTCAGAAAATAGCAATGGGCTTGGGCTGGCTATTACGAAAGAACTTGTTTCACTATTAAATGGAAATATTTCTGTTACAAGCAAAGTGAATGTTGGAACAATATTTAAAATTGAAATTCCTATAAACATGAATAAAGAATAATTACGGCAAGGTTTTGGCAAGGTTGCTATGCTAAAGTGTAATAGAACGAAAGGAGGAACTGAATTTGAAAAATCAAATCATACTTAGTACTAATGGGCTGACAAAAAAATATGGCAACCAGACAGCAGTAAAACAAGTGAGTTTGAATGTGAAAAAAGGATGCATATATGGGTTACTTGGAAGAAATGGGGCTGGTAAAACCACAATTATGAAAATGATTTTAGGACTTACTTCTGTTTCGGCTGGCGAAATAACAGTTTTTAATAAACCGTTGAAAACTAATGAAAAGAATATATATCCTCGAATTGGTTCTATTATTGAAATTCCTGGATTTTATTCTAATTTGACAGGAACAGAAAATTTACAGGTTTTTGCACGATTAAGAGGGACAATCAACAAAAAGGCAATCTGTAATGCTTTGTCTGTTGTAGGACTTCCGTACAATGATAAAAAAACTTTTTCTTCGTACTCTTTAGGTATGAAACAGCGACTAGGTATTGCAAATGCAATTTTAAATGACCCCGAGTTATTGATACTTGATGAACCTACAAATGGACTTGACCCTATTGGCATTGCTGAAATAAGGTCATTTCTGAAAAAATTGTGTCATGAACAAGGAAAGACCATTATTATTTCCAGTCATATATTATCTGAAATGGCATTGCTTGCAGATGATATAGGAATTATACATGATGGGGTTTTATTGGAAGAATGTACACTGGAGGATTTAAAAAAGAAATCAGAACAATACATTTTAATTCAAACTTCAGATATTCATAAAGCTACCTATCATTTAGAAACTGTATTGAAAATAAAGAATTATTCGCTGGAGGATAACAATTTCATACGAATATATGATTTAGATAAGTCTATTTCAGATATAGGAAAATCATTTTACAGTTCTGAAATAGCACTTACACACCTTGAGCTTCGTGCAGATAATCTGGAAGATTATTTTAAGAAAGTTACGGGAGGTGTTGGCATTGCTTAATATTTTGGCAAATGAACGATTAAAGTTAAGAAGAAATAAATTACTGCCAGTATGTACTCTTATTGCAATAGCTATACCCGTATTTATGGTTGTGGTAGATTTAATGGAAAAACATTCAATCGTTACGACAATGACAGGTATTGAATGGTTACGTCGTCTGATTATCCCTATCCAGATTATCGTATATCCTGTTCTAAGTGGATTTGTAATTACTTTCTTAATTCAAAAAGAGTATGTTGAAAGAACAATGATTAACACACTAACTGCACCAACAAATAGAGCTAAATTCTTGTTAGGCAAGTATATTATCTGGACGTTGTGGTATGTCATAGTCACTTTTGCCTTTTTGCTTATTGCTTATATGGGATATTTCACTATATTTGGATTTGAAGAATTTCAATCTGCTATTAATGAAATAACTAATGTTTGTTTAAAAACAGGTGTTCTCAATTTGTTGTCAATGAGTCCGTTATTAGTGGTATGTGTGCTGCAAAGAAATATTTTTTATCCCAGCCTGCTTTTTAGTTGTTTGGTGTCGGGTGTTGGCTTTGTAGGTTTATATTGGTCAGAGAATATTAGGAATATTATTCCGTGGTCTGCTGTAACTTCTATTGGTCTACTAGATACGCAGGAAATTGTGCCTTATTGTTCTATTGTGCTCTGTTATGTTGTAGGAATATTTATCAGTATCTATTGCTTTAAAAATCAAAATCAATAGATTAAAAGAACTCATTCTCATCTATAGTTAGATGAGGATGAGTTCTTTTAATTTTAAAATATTTTTTATTAAACTATTAAGTAAAAGTATGCAAGTACAAGAATACCTAAAACGATTCTATACCAGCCAAATACTTTAAAGTCATGTTTCTTAATATATGACATTAAGAATTTTATTGATATAATTGATACAACAAATGCCACAACCATACCTATAAGCAATAACATTAATTCATTTCCTGTAAAGGCGAATCCAAATTTAACAAGCTTCAATGCACTAGCACCAAACATTACAGGTATTGCAAGGAAGAAAGTAAATTCAGCGGCAACAGTTCTAGATACACCTATTAATAATGCACCAACTATTGTAGCACCAGAACGAGAAGTTCCAGGGAATACGGCAGCGATTAATTGGAAAAGTCCAATCATAATAGCTACGTTGTATGTAATTTCACCTAAACTATTAATTTTTGGCAGTTTACCTTTGTGATAATTTTCAATAACAATAAATAAAATACCAAATAAAATCAGCATGATTGCAACGGTAGTAGGATTATAAAATAATGCGTTAAGCTGGTCATCCCATAAAAGACCAACAACTGCAGCAGGGATGCAGGCTACTACTATTTTAAACCACATAGTAAATATATCATTTTTGATTTTTACTCCCTTATCAAAAGAGAACGGAAATATTTTTTTCCAAAATAGTAGAATAACTGCTAGAATTGCTCCAAGCTGTATAACTACTAAGAACACCTCCATGAATTCAGGGCTTACCTTAAGCTTTAAAAATTCATCAACTAATATCATGTGACCTGTACTACTTATAGGAAGCCACTCCGTAATACCTTCCACTACACCAAGTATAATGGCTTTTATAATTTCTAAAAATTCCATTTCATTACCTCCAAAATAAATTACATATATTCTAATTATATACGTAATTTTGAGATATTTAAATAACATTATGTAAATTAGGTATTAATCATAAAGAATTTTATTTAAAATCAATATCTATTTATCACATGACCCTTACCTATATTACAAAAAATAGACTTATGTAAAAAAATAAATATAATAGCATTGAGGTGAAGATTTTGGAGCATAAGGGCCTTAGGTTTTCATAATGGTATAGAAACCAAGAGAGGAAGGGGGTACATTTTATATGAGGTTTTGGAGGAAAGCAATAGAGCCATGCATGAGCATTTAAATGAATATAAGATAATGCAGATGGGAAGGTAATTACTGATGAAAAATGGCTTGAGTTTATTATAAATCAAATTATAGTAAATTCCGTTAAGTATAAAAAAGAAAGTAATTCTAAAATTAAAGCTTACATTAATATTACCGATGATAAGCTCATATTAACTATTGAGGACAATGGCATTGGAATAATTGATAAGAAATCTTAATAAAATTCAGCAAATAGCTTAGTAAATAAACCCCGATATATTATTAAACTATAGTAATATGATATATTTAACATTCAGATAAGGGCTAGGATTACCTAGCCTGATTTTTTACAATAAAAAAGGTAGTACCTGAAGGTACTACCAATGATGTTGATGAATTACCACTCTTTCTTTAATATAAAATCAAATGGAATTTTAAATAATATAATCCAGTAGGCATTATAAATATAGTATAATCCATTTTAAAGATAAGAATTTAGAAACATTAAAGAGTATCGAGGGTAATCCCTTATAACCATTAAAGATAATTTATAAAATTATCTTTAATTATCCCTGTGAAAGCTGTTGTTTAACAGTAGAAATTTCACTAGCTGATGCTGGTTGAGCTGGAATATAATATCCTTTTTCCTTTGCCTTTTGGAAAAGAGCATATTGTCTAACTTCATCTTGATTTCTAAGAGATTGAATAGTTCTACGTAACTCTTCATTTTCAGTTTCTGCTATTATTCCACCATACTTAGCTAAGCTTGCATCTAATCCAGCTAAATAATCACCTATCATTTCTTTTTCTTGCATTTTAACTACCTCCTATCCTAAGAAAGCCATTAGCTTTTCTTTGCTTGTTTTTGCATCATTTGCATCTTTTTTTAACATATCTTTTAATTGAATGTCAGTACATTGCTCTGCATAACAATTTAACTTCTTCTCAATAGTACAATGTCCTCCAATTAAATGACGTAAATTCTGCAATTCAATTTCACTTAAATTTGCCATATATATACCTCCAATCTACTAAATTTCAGTATTAATATTTGTATCTATCCATCATATTATTCTTATTCTTAAACTTTATTTTAAAATGTAAGAGTATTACTAGATAAGATAAAAGTTTGACGGTTTTTGATTTAAATAAATTACATGTTTAAAGTAACGTATTTATAAGTTATAATAGCAATTGAATAACATAATGAGATAAGTCTTCAGTATTGACTAAGGACTTATTTTTAATTTAACAATGGATAAATTTTGAGGAGAAATACCATGGAAGAAAACAAAAAAATAAAATTATGGGGATTAGTAATGATGATATTTGTCCCTACATTTAACTTCATTAATATTGCAAGTAATGCGGTATTTTTAGGTCCGGCAGCTATTCCATCCTGGATTATTGTGTCCCTGCTATTCTTTCTGCCACTATGTGGAATCATTGCTGAAATGGCATCAGCTAACGGCGATAAAGATGGAGGCATATATACATGGGTGAAGCAGGCTATAGGGGAGCAGTGGGCATTTATAGGAACCTGGTCATATTTCATAGGAATACTATTTTTCCTACAGATGGTATTTTCGAGAATACCTGTGGCGGCATCTTGGGCAATACTAGGAAGAAATATTTTTAATGATTCAAATGCACAGCTGCTTCCTGTTTTATCAATAATTATCTGCATTTCAATGACTTACATTGCAACAAGAGGAGTAAGTAAGTTCTCAAAATTAGCGGATTTAGGAGGCAAATTTACTTTATCAGCAACATTTATATTTATAGTAATAGCATTTTCTGGATTTTTTATTGGCAAGCCATCTGCAACAGTGTTTACTGCAGAAACTGTAATTCCAAAATTTAATGTGAGCTATTTTGCAACATTTTCATGGCTGCTTTTTGCAGTATCAGGATCAGAGGTTGCAGGTACATATATAAAGCAGACAGAGAATCCTAAAAAGACGTTTCCACGAGCTATGATTATTGCAACTATTCTTATAGCTTCATCTTATATTCTGGGGTCAGTAGCAATACAGTTAACAGCATCTCCAGAGGTATTAGAACAGGCTGGCATAAAGGATGCTGCATTTGTTGTTTATAATATGATGGGCACTAACTTGGGATTAAATGGAAAGTTCGTAGTACAGCTCTATGCCATTATAAACTTAGTAACATCTATAGCAGCATATATAATATGGATGGAATCTCCTATAAGAGCTATGTTTGGAGAAGTTCCAGAGGGAACCTTTCCAAAGTTTTTAACTAAAAAAAGGGAGGATGGCACATTAGTAAATGCTTTATGGACTCAATGTGCAATACTGGTTGTTTTAATAGCAATACCATTATTCGGACTTAATTCAATAGATGAATTTTTTAAATTATTAACAGATTTATCAGCATTAACAGTTATTATTCCATATATTGTACTTATCATTGCATACATAATCTTTAGAAGGAATAACAAAAATCTTGAATTTAAGTTTTTTAAAAAAAATACAACAGCATATACTTTGGCAACAATAGCGCTTATATTAGCATGTGCAGGATTCTTTGGTGCAGGCCTTGATTATGTCATTGGATCTACAGGTACAGAAGCT
>DALZNT010000096.1:0-13478 GCA_032005505.1 Clostridium sp.
AAGCTATAATTATACCAAAGTTTTAATTATAAGTCATTTTATCTAGCTTAAAATAAAGACTCTTCATACAAGTTTTACTTTTTGACCCAGACTATTAAATTTAAATTTCATCCTTTAAATTTTTGCACCTATATTAAATATACAAGGATTAAAGTATTCACTTTACACTTAAATTTCAAATATTAAAAGTCTCGATTTATATCTAAAAGCCAAAAACTAAAACCCACCATTTACATTAATAATTTCTCCAGTTATATAACTACTTTCTTCACTAGCTAAAAACACAGCTGCCCTTCCTATTTCAGAACACTTTCCAAAACGCCCCATAGGAATTTCTTCGTTTAAGTCTTCTCTTTCCTCGTCGCTCATCCATCTATTCATTTTAGTGTCAATAACTCCAGGCGCAATTCCGTTTACTCTCACACCATTTGGAGCTATTTCCTTACCAAGAGCCTTAGTAAAGGAATTCATCGCGCCTTTAGATGCTGAGTAAAGAACCTCACATGAAGCTCCAATATCACCCCAAACTGAGGATATGTTAATAATTACTCCTTCTCTTCTAGAAAGCATATGTCCTATTACACTATTTGATGTGTTGAAAACGGATTTAAAGTTAATATCCATAATTTGCTCATAGGATTCCTCTGTTTCATCCATAAATAATCCTACCTTTGAGATAGCTGCGTTATTAACTAAAATATCTATTTTCCCTAAGTCATTAATAGTATTTGCAATAAGTTCTTTTGTATAACTAAAATTACTAACATCACCTTTACACAATATGCATGTATTCCCAATGGCCTTTATTTCCTCAAAGGTTTCCTTTGCACTTTCTTCATCTCTTAAATAATTTAGTACTAATGTTGCACCTTCTTTAGCAAATTCTATAGCAATTCCTTTTCCAATTCCTCTAGTTCCTCCAGTTATTATCGCTACTTTCCCTGATAATTTCATAATCACTTCTCATTTCTTGTTAAATTTATATTTATATTTTTCCCAAATCATATATATTTTCCACTATATCACAGTAATTCTCTTAATTTATCCACAATTCATCCTAATTATTAATAGAATAATGTGTACATTTATATTTTTCTAACAACTTGTTCACTTTTTCATCACATATACCTCTTTATTATTATAACATAATGTGATATGATAAACATGATTTAATAGTAAAGGGGGTCTTTTTCATGGCTTATAAAATAGCAGATACTTGTATCTCTTGTGGTGCTTGCGAGGCTGAATGTCCAGTTAGCTGCATATCAGCAGGAGACGGAATATATGTTATAGATGCAGATTCTTGCATCGAGTGTGGTGCTTGCGCTAGCGTTTGCCCAGTAGGAGCTCCAGATCAAGAATAATTTTGATCATTAAATAGGTGTACATACTGTACTCCTATTTTTTTATGCAAAAATTGGCTGTATTTAAATTAGATATTGTTTACACATATTTATTGGTTCCCATATTGCGTCATATTAGAGTATAATAAAAAAAATACATATTTTCGATTATCTCAAAGGAGGATTTACTATGAACGTAGAGGGTATTATAATCCCTAAAAACTATAAAAGCCAAAGTACTTTAATTGAAACAGAGATTCATATAAAAAAGATAAAGGATTTTTTTGAAAAAAACTTAGCCTCTAAATTAAATTTAATAAGGGTATCTGCACCTCTTTTCGTTGAAAAATCTACCGGTCTTAATGATAACTTAAGTGGAACTGAGAGGCCCGTTACCTTTGATGTTTTAGCTACTGGAGCTGATGTTGAAATAGTCCACTCTTTAGCCAAATGGAAAAGATATAATCTACATCGCTATGGCTTTAAGAGCAATACAGGTCTTTATACAGATATGAATGCTATTAGAAGAGATGAGGAAATGGATAACCTTCACTCCATCTATGTAGATCAATGGGATTGGGAGAAAATAATAAATAAAGATGATAGAAATTTAGATACACTAAAAAATGTAGTTAACTCTATCTATGAAGTTTTCAAAGATACTGAGGATTTTATTAACACTGAACTTCTACCAATAGAACGTAAACTTCCAACTAAAATTACCTTTATAACTGCTCAAGAACTAGCAGATAAATATCCTGACCTCTCCCCTAAAGAAAGAGAAGATGCCGCATGCAAAGAATATGGTGCTATCTTCCTTATGCAGATTGGTGGAATTTTAACCTCTGGTGAAAAGCACGATGGCAGAAGCCCTGATTATGATGATTGGAATCTAAATGGAGATATCCTCTTTTGGTATCCTCTTTTAGACAAAGCAGTAGAACTATCTTCCATGGGAATTAGAGTTGATGCTGAAGCTTTAGACAATCAGCTAAACTTGGCTAACGCTAATGACAAAAGGAATTTCCCCTACCATAAAGCTATTTTAAATAACCAGCTTCCATATACTATAGGTGGTGGAATAGGCCAATCTAGAATATGTATGTACTTTTTAAACAAAGCTCATATAGGTGAAGTTCAAGCTTCCTATTGGGATGAAAAAAACTTGTCAGTATGCAAAGATTTTAATATTGCCCTTTTATAGAAAATAGGCTATTGCCAATGATTAAATCATTCTGCAATAGCCTATCTTTATTATTATTCTTAAAATTTTATGAGCACTTTGCCTTCATTTCATAATATATTTTACAATCTAACGCTCTAAATTACTCAAATATATCTCCGAATCCCTCACCCAATACCTCATGAACATTGTGAGTTATTATAAATGCTGTAGAATCTATTTCTTTTATAAAACTTTTAAGCTTTATAAACTCCTTTTTCCCCAAAACCGTTACAATAACATCGCTTTCCTTTAAGTCATAGGCACCTACTGCACGGTATATGGTTGCACTTCTACTAAGCTCATTAATGATAAATTGTCTTATTTCTTCAGATTTACCACTTACAACTTCTACTCTCTTAATAATATTAAATCCATCAATTATAAAATCTATAATATATCCATTAAGAATAACACCTAAAATTGCATAGAGTCCAGTTGTTATACCAAAGGTAATAGCTGCAAGAATTGTTACCATGAAATCTATGATAAGAAGTCCCTTTCCAATATCCAAATGGGCATATTTATTAAGTATTTTAGCTGGAATATCTGTTCCTCCAGTAGCAGCGCCTCTATTGAATACAATTGCCATTCCTAATGCTGAAAGTAATATTCCAAAAATCAAGCTAATTAAAATATCATTAGAAATCGGCTCACTCATTGGTATAGCCCATTCTAAAAGTGATATCATAGTAGACAACATCAAGCTGGAATAGACGGTCTTGACGCCAAAGCTCTTTCCTATAAAAATAAATCCTATGATAAAGAAAAACATATCTCCTATAATCATTATGATACCAACTCCAACAGCTGGAAAATAATGATTTATAACCATTGCAAGACCTGATAATCCTCCTGCTGCTAAGTTATGTGGAATCAAGAAGAAATTAATTCCGACAGCTATAAATATTAGCCCCAAAGTTATATTCAAATAATCCTTAATCACCTTTTTCAAATTAATCTCCTCCTAGCTCATTTCTTCAATGTCATTTTATAACATATTACTATAATATTATACCATTAAATATATAATTACAATATTTATAAATTTATACCATAGCTTTTCCCCCATATTAATTTTAATAAAAAAGTCATCTCAAACTTTCTTGAGATGACTTTTAAACAGTTATTTACAACAGAAGGTTGAACATTCTGTTTCTTCGCATTTACATGCATGATCTCCACAAATACAAACCTCATCAGCTTGACATCTACAGTTACTATTATGAACACAATTTACAGCTTCACAGCCTATATCCATACTAGAAACTGGCTCTTGTGAATAGTTAGTAATTGCATTATCTTTATCTGCAAAACTTGCACAACAAGTTGAACTTTCTTCAGTAGCGTGTTCTCCGCCTACTGCTATACCATTAACACAACAATAATAATCCTCATTATATGTGCAACTACATGCATCACATTTTAATCTTGGCATTGAAAATCCCTCCTTAAATTATTACTTCCTTATTGTTTGTATAACATAAATTTTTATTCCTATTTTTATTCCTATATTATTAGTACCAATGTCTATAAAATTCTTTTCCACCCTTGGAAAAACAAACATAGTGACATGGCTCCAGCGTCTATATATCCAATAGTTTCTTCGTTGTAAAATCGAGCTCTTCCAAATTTAGCAGCATAATTTTTAGTATCCTCTGAACCCTTTAAAGCAGCTTCTTCTATAGCTTCTAAGACTTCTATCATTAGCCCATTGCAAGCCCTTGAAGCGTTAACTACTGGAATCAAAACATCCATCATAGTTTTATCTCCAACTCTAGCCTTGGTAATCATTTGTATATTTATTAAAGCTGCCAAAAGCATATCCTTTAATAATTCTTCATCAATTTCCTCTTGGTCCTCTATAGCCTCTGACATGCCTTCAAAAAAGCTTCCCCACAAAGGTCCCGGTGAACCACCATTAACATTCATGATTTTTTCACTAAGAGTTAGTAGCATGTTTTTTAATCCTACAGGTGGCCATTCCTCTACTGTCCTTCTTATAACATTGCTGATCTTACCCATTGTTACACCATGATCTCCATCCCCAAACATAGAGTCAATTTCTGAGAGAGAATCTAAGTTTTCATCTAGGATATCACAGGCGCTAATCAGCATTTTCTTAAAGCAATTTAAGTTTAAAACCATATCCTCACCCCTCACAATTGTATAAAAATTACATCCTATATCTATATTGTACTTCCATTAGACATTTATGTAAATATTACCATGTGATAATATGATAAATCTTTTGTAACTGAAACTTTTCCTTCAAACTTTTTATGAAATGATTATATCACTTCACTCTTGTCCATGTTATAATTTACTTATATGTAAACTTATGGAGGTAATTAATGTGATAAGAGATTTTTGTGATAATGATTTGAATGACGTTATTACTTTATTGCAACAAGGATATCTCATCAGTAAAGAAGACGCCACAAAAGAATTTACTGGCACTAACAGAAAAACCATTATATACGAAGACAAATCCATTCAAGGATTTGCTTTAATAACCGTTGATGATGCAGAAACTAAAACCTGCCGAATAAGAATTTATGTTGGAAAGCACTTTAGACATAATTGTATCGGCAGAAAACTTCATTATGAAGCTTTTAACTATGCTAAGAAGGATTTTAAAGCAAAAACTATTGTTGTTAGATTTGCCGTTGGTAAAGATGACCCAACACCATTTTTTAGAAATTTAAGTTATCAAAAATGGTTTGTCTACCATGATATGAAATACTTTGGTAGACCTCAGCCTGAAATTAATTTATCCTTTATAAACTATGAAGATAAATACTTTGAGAAGTATGAAACCCTTGAAGGCGAGTCATTTTATAACCTAAGAAGAGCCAATGACATAAAGCCTTATAACTGCAGTGACTTTAGTGAAAAAATGCGTCATATTCTCCTTGAAGCTAAAGATCATATATACCTTCATTTAGATGATACCGACGAGATAATCTCTACTATCATAGTGAAAAATGGTATTATTGACGGCGTTATGGTTAGTAAAAAATATGAAGGCCAAGGATACGGTGGAAAAACCACTCAATTTGGCATAAATAAAGCTTTAAAGGAAGGTTCAAAAAGCATAGAGCTTTGCGCCGTTGATTGGAACAAAAGAGCTATCCATATATATGAAGGTCTCGGATTTAAAGTAACTCAAACTTTTCACAACTATAGACAGCATGTGAGATAAAATCTTATAGCATTCTACCCCTAGCCTTTAGCACCTTTTGGAGCTTCGTAAAGGCTAGGTTTTTTCTTTTCACCACAGTATTATAGTTAATTCCAGTAGCCCTGGAAAATTCCTTAAGTGTGCCATACTCTTCAATATATACATATTTAATGACTTCCTGTAATTTAAAAGGAAGCCCTTCTACGGCTTCCCTCATCTCTATTCCTAATTCCTCTTTAATATAATCTCTCTCAATGTTTATTTCCTCATCTGCTATGATGTTACCAAGGGTAAATCCCTCCACTAGCTCTACATCAAGACTTGTATAAGCATTTTCCTTAGCACGGTCTCTAATTAAACATCTAAAATTATTACTTATGGCAAAGGTAACATATTTTATAAAGTTACTCTTAGTTATATCATATTTATCTACTGCCTTCATAACTGTCATATATCCAATCTGCATTAAATCATCATGGTCATAGCCTGCCACATATATGCTCAATGCACTTTTGTAGATATAAAATTCAAAATTCTTCATTAGTTTCTCTAGTGCTAATTTATCCCCTGCTTTAGCTTCTCTCACTAGTACCTCGATTTCTTGCCAAGTGTTCTTTTTCATGATATACCCCCTATAAAATTAAATGCCCTAGGGAAAATCTCCCTAGAGCATTTCTTATTTTTATATTCTTCTACTCTTAAAGTATATCACTAAAGTACTGCCACCCGACTGCCATATTACCACCAACTTACTATCACAAAACTATCACTGAACTGCCATGTCAATACCAACTTACTGCCAACTTTTCGACATATTTTCACATTATGACAAAGATTTTCTTCAAATCTTATATCTTTGTATTTATTTTTATATTTATTTACAACTAATGATGCAATAGTAATATTACTCTTAAATTATCTAATCTATAAACTCTGAATCCTAAATTCCCTAAGTTCTTCAATTGGCAATGGCTTAGAATAAAAATAACCTTAAACATTTAATGCCTTATGGTATATAATTGTTATTATGGAATTTATATAAATTATTACATGGAGGAATGTTTAATGTATAAGATATTTATCGTTGAAGATGATTTAGTTATGGCTAAATCCCTTAAAAATCATATGCAAACTTGGGGATATGAAGTAGAGTATGTTTCAGATTTTAAAAATGTACTATCTCAATTTGCTTCCTTTAACCCTCAGTTAGTTTTACTTGATATAGGATTACCCTTTTATAACGGCTATCATTGGTGTAGTGAAATAAGGAAGATTTCTAAAGTTCCTATCATATTTATTTCATCTGCAAGTGACAATATGAATATAGTATTGGCTATTACTCAAGGTGGAGATGACTTTATCGCAAAACCTTTTGATTTAAATGTTTTAACTGCTAAAATTCAGGCCTTAATTAGAAGAACCTATGATTTTGCAGCTCAAACCAATCTACTAGAGCATAGTGGAGCTATTCTAGATATTAGTAGTGCAACCTTATCCTATAAAAATGAAACTATAGAGTTATCTAGGAATGAACTTAAAATTATGCAGATATTGTTTGAAAATACGGGGAAGGTAGTTTCTCGTGATGTTATTATGACAAGGCTTTGGGAAAATGACAGCTATGTAGATGACAATACTCTCACTGTAAATGTAACAAGAATTAGAAAAAAACTTACTGATATAGGGCTTAGTGATTTTATCATAACTAAAAAAGGCCTTGGATATATGGTAGCGTAGTATGGATAAAAATATTTTCGTCTCATATATAAAGCTTCATTTAAGAGGATTTGTCACCTTTATAGCCTTTGCATCAATATTTTTTACCACCTTTTATTTATACCATCTACCCCTTGAGCCAGTAGTTTATGCTACCGCTATATGTGGTGTCCTTGGAATTATAATTTTAAGCCTTGATATGTTAAGCTACAGAAAAAAGCATTTAATCTTAAATGATATTAAAAATAGAGTTACCCTAAGTATAGAGCAGCTTCCTCGTCCTAATGGAATTATCGAACAAGATTACGAGGATTTGATTTCAATACTTTTTGAGGAAAAAGGAAAATTAACTCTACGTGCAGATATGAACCGAGTTGAAATGCTGGATTATTACACCTTATGGGTGCATCAAGTTAAAACGCCCATTGCAGCCCTTCGTATTTTACTTCAGACAAGCGAGTCTGAAAATAAGATGGAACTCCTTAATGAAGTCTTTAAAATCGAGCAGTATGTAGAAATGGTCCTTGGATACCTTCGTCTAGAGAGTTTATCCTCTGACTTAATTATAAAAAAATATTCTCTCGATGATGTTGTTAGACAGGTAGTAAGAAAATATGCCTCCCTATTTATTGGGAAGAAGATAAAGCTTAACTTTTCATCACTAAATACCCAAGTATTAACCGATGAAAAGTGGATTGTGTTTGTAATTGAACAGTTAATTTCTAATGCAATAAAATACACCCATGAAGGTGGAACTATCTCTATCTATATGGATTATAATCTTCCTAACACTCTTGTCCTTGAAGATTCAGGCATAGGAATCGCACCTGAAGATTTGCCACGTGTATTTGAAAGAGGTTTTACAGGTTTTAATGGACGTAATGATAAAAAATCTACTGGACTAGGTTTATATCTATGTAAAAATGTCCTATCAAAGCTCTCTCATACTATCTTCATTGAATCGGAAGTAGCTGTGGGAACTAAGACTAAACTTAAATTTGATACTGTAAAAATAGCTGAAGATTAAATTATACTTAACACTCTAAATGCAACTAAATAGATATTAAATTTAACCCTGTAAATATAGCTTAAAGCTAGATTATACTTTAACCTTACTAAGATGTAAGGTTAAGCGTCAGATTGTAAGTTTAATCTATGGAAGGCACTTTCCCAATTTTGATATGCTAAGTGTAGTAAATCACAGGAGGTCTTACAATGGAAATTTTAAATGTTAATAATGTAAAAAAAGTTTATACAACACGCTTCGGTGGAAATCATGTTCAAGCACTTAGCAATGTTTCTTTTTCAGTAGAACAAGGTGAATATGTAGCAATTATGGGTGAGTCTGGTTCAGGTAAAACTACCCTTCTTAATATTCTCGCAACCTTAGATAAACCAACAAGCGGTGAGGTTCTTCTAAATGGTAAAAAGCTTACCTCAATTAAAGAAAAGGAAATCGCATCATTCCGTCGTAATAACTTAGGTTTTGTATTTCAAGACTTTAACTTGCTAGATACCTTTTCATTACAGGATAATATATTTTTACCCTTAGTTTTATCTGGTAAGGGTTACGATGAAATGAAAAAAAGACTTGACCCAATTGCAAAAACTTTAGGAATCCAAGATATTTTATCCAAATACCCTTATGAAATTTCAGGAGGTCAAAAGCAAAGAGTAGCAATTGCAAGGGCATTGATTACAAGTCCACAGTTAATACTTGCAGATGAACCAACTGGTGCTCTTGATTCTCGTTCCACTGAAGAATTGCTTAACTTATTTGAAACAATCAATAATAGCGGTCAGACCATATTAATGGTTACTCACAGCACAAAAGCAGCAAGCTATGCCAATAGAGTACTATTTATTAAAGATGGCATTGTATTTCATCAGCTTTACCGTGGAAAAATGAAAAATGAAGAATTATACCAAAAAATTTCTGATACCCTAACATTACTAGCCACAGGTGGTGAAAGAAATGAATAATTCTTTTTATGCTAAATTAGCTGCCTCTAACATTAAGAAGAATTCCAAGACTTACATACCCTACATCCTTACCTGCATTTTAACCACTATGATGTACTTCATTATGTATTCATTATCTAGGGACCCAGGACTTAATAATATGCGTGGTGGATACGAACTAAAAGAAACTTTAAACTTAGGAACATATGTAATCGGACTCTTCTCTGTTATATTTTTATTTTATACAAACAGCTTTCTTATAAAGCGTAGAAAAAAAGAATTTGGGCTATTTAATATTCTTGGAATGGAGAAAAAACATATAGCAAAAATCATGGCCTATGAAACCCTATATGTATCCCTTATAAGTCTTATAACCGGTCTATTAAGTGGAATTTTCTTTAACAAATTAGTATTTTTAGCTCTCCTTAAACTCCTTGATTTTGAAGTTTATATGGGCTTTGAAATATCCACGGCTGCTATAATTTCTACACTTGTTTTATTTTCTATAATTTTCATCTTAAATTTACTTAATACCTTGAGACAGATTCATGTTTCTGAGCCTATTGAACTAATTAAGGGTGGAAATGTTGGTGAAAAAGAGCCTAAAAGCAAGTGGATAATTACGATAATAGGATTGTTAGCCCTTGGAACTGGTTATTATCTTTCTCTTACTACTACAGATCCTATTAGTGCTATCTCGCTGTTTTTCTGGGCAGTTATCCTTGTAATAATAGGAACCTACTGCCTCTTTACCGCCGGAAGCATTACCTTGTTAAAGGCTCTACGTAAAAATAAAAAATACTATTATAAATCAAATCATTTTATATCATTATCTGGAATGCTCTATCGTATGAAACAAAATGCAGTTGGACTTGCTAACATATGTGTCCTCTCTACAATGGTTCTTGTAATGTTATCCTCTACTGTATCACTTTTCATTGGTGCTGAAGATATAATGCATACACGCTTCCCTAGAGAGTTGACAATCTCCACCAAAAACTATTCTGAAAATACCATTGCCGAAGTTAAGAATATATCAAATGAAGTTCTACAAAACCACGGCATTGAAGCGAAAAATACATTAGCTTATAGATTTGTCGCTTTACCAGCTCTAAAATCTGGGGATAGTTTTATAACAGATATGGATACCAGAGAACAAATAGGTAATGTTTCCTCCAACCTAAGAACCCTCTTCTTCATTCCTCTTGAGGATTACAATTCCCTTATGAGTGAAACTATTACCTTGAATGAAGATGAAATACTAGTTTTTTCTCCTAAAGAACCTTATAAAGAAAATACTCTTTCTATCTTTGATAAAACCTTTAATATAAAGGAAAAAACTGACTCCTTTGTATTGAATGGTGCCGATGCTATGACTGTTATGAGCAGTCACTATGTTATCGTAAAAGACATGAGCGTTATAGACGAAATTTACCAAAAGCAATTAGAATACTCCACTAGTTTTCCTCCTACTTCTGTGTTTTACTTAGGCTTTGACATGGATGGAGATAAGCAGCAAAAGCTTGATGTTTATGAAGATATTTCTGCTTCTCTAAGATATGACTATCCAGATAGCCAAGTGGAATCCCGAGAAAATGGAAGAGACTCTTTCTACACCCTTTACGGTGGATTATTCTTCTTAGGTATTTTCCTTGGAGTTCTATTCATAATGGCTACAATCTTAATTATCTACTATAAACAGATATCTGAAGGCTATGACGATAAAGAAAGATTTGACATTATGCAAAAGGTTGGAATGAGCCCTGAAGAAATAAAATCTACTATTAGAAGTCAGGTGTTAACAGTATTCTTCTTACCTTTAATAGTATCTGTTGTCCATGTAGCCTTTGCATTCCCATTTATAACTAGACTATTAGCTATTTTAGGCCTAACTAATGTAAAACTATTCGCCATGTGCACAATATTCACCATTGGCATATTTGGTGTTTGCTACGGAATTTTATATGGTGTTACTGCTAAAGTTTATTATAAAATTGTTTATTCCAAGTAATATAAGCAAAGTACAGTGAAATTCACACAAAGAAAACCAGAAATATTTTATTTCTGGTTTTTGCTCGTATTAGTTTAAAATTGTTTCTTTGAAGTTGATTTAATCGCCCCTACAAATTGGAATTTGTTAAGGAAGTTTCATATACAAAATAGGGTACAGATTTCCTTGCTCATCTATGTCTGTACGTTTATAAACTTGAAATCCCATATGTTCATAAAACCCTTTTGCTTGTGGATTTTGTTCATTTACCCCCAATTCATTTATAGAATGGTATTTCATTCCATATTGGATTAACTGTTTACCTAATCCTTTTCCTCTCTCTTCCGGAGAAATAAATAGCATTTCTAATTTTCCCCCCTCGATTCCCATAAAAGCAAGGGGCTCATTTTCATTGTTTGTTGCAATTACTAAATGAGGAATTTGTTTTAAAGCACCGGGAATATACTTTGCTATTTCTTTAACTTCGCTATCTGATAAAAATAAATGCGTGGCTCTTACTGATTTTCCCCAAATCTTATACAGTTTATCTATCAGCATTTCCGTTCTATCTTCAACATTAAAAATTTTCATTTTATACTACCTTTCAAATTTCTATTTAACGAGCATAATTTAATGCAATTATACACTAAATATACTATAATTTACATATTATTTCAAATACCATATTATTCATTTTCAAAGAACATTTTTAATTTTAGTTATTACTCTATATCCACAGATTGTACAACATCCTTGAATTGCGCATTAAAAAATACCGCATATTCATTTTGAATAATACGGTACTTGCATAAATTAAATATTTAATTTTGTTTTCGTTATATTTTAAAATTATTCCTTTAAGGTTAATTTAATCTACTCTACAGATTAGAATTTATTTACTTCATGTTATGCTCATCATATTCACACGTTATCTTGCAAATTTTAGTCATAGCTTCAGCAAATGATTCTGGCTTGTCAAGCATCATAAAGTGTCCTGCATCTTCTATAGTGAAAATTTCTTTATAAGGTGCATTTATTGTATTAAAATACAATTTTGATATGGTATTTGGCGCCTGAAAGTCTCTTTCTCCAATAATATAATAAACAGGAATCTCATAATTAAGGGTTTCATCATATAAGCTATGAGAAAATAAATATTCCCAAATCCCCTTATTATTGCTCATTCCTTTTACTATACTTAAAATATCTGAAATTTGAAAAATAGGGCTCTTGAATAGGGTTTTTAATATGGGGATAAAATCCATTCCTATTTTATACTTTCCTTGTAAAATTCTAATATTCTTAATCTTTTTTATCATTAACTTATTGTAATTATTTTCGGGATAATCTCCTATTTTTCTAAGCTTTTTCAAATCTTTTTTGTTATCTGCTTTAACAATAAGCTCCTTTACCTTTTCATAACCAGCTTTTTCATTCTCTATAATACTAATTACTTGTCCTGCCCCAATGTAATATAGTACATCTTCAGGATGCTTCAATACAAATAACGTTCCCAATACACTGCCAAAAGAATGGCCTAAAATAACTATCTTTTCTTTACAGTACTTTGCTTTCAAGTAATTTACTACTTGGAGTAAATCATCTAATAATTCATCTATAGTAGGATAGATATTTTTATTTTTTGATAGTGTTTTTCCGGCACCTTTTTGATCCCAATGAACAATTGTGTATAAATCAGATATTCCTTCTTGAAATGCATATGAAAAGGTAGACTCGGACATTCCTGGCCCGCCATGTATAAACAAAAGTACCGGGAGCTCAGAATTAATATTATTATAATGCAGTAAAAATTGGTCGATACCATTGATGTTGACATATTCCGCAAGATAGTCTGCTTTCTTTTTCATAGTTTGTCTCCTTACTATGTAAATAATCTGTAATACAAATTTAAATATATATAACAATATGAGTTGGATTGATTGCGATGTTGAGAGTTAAAATTAGCTCATAAATTAAGTGCTAAATAAAAGTTAAATCATAGCAAGTCTTAATTTATGAGCCTCAATATTGCAATCAATTACTAGAACGAAGTCGCTAAAA
>DALZNT010000097.1:0-13346 GCA_032005505.1 Clostridium sp.
ACTATTTTCATTTGTTGTATTTAATAAATCATTACCCACTGTTATTCCTCCTCGTACATCTCGATTAATAATTCAACTATTTCATTTTTGGTAAAGCCTAAACTTTTACTTTTTTCAATGAAATCCTTTAGTAGTTCTATGGATAAATCTTTTCTTAGATTTTGAATTTTTTCTTTATCATCTGTTACAAATTTTCCAATACCTCTTTGAGTAATGATGAGACCGTCGTTTTCTAGCTCAGAGTAAACACGAAGTATTGTGTTTGGATTAACCTTAAGTTCACCAGCATAATCTCTAACAGACAATAATCTCTCCCCCTCTTTTAATTTTCCAGAAACAATTCTTCTCTTTATATAATTTTTTATCTGGAGATATATAGGTTCCTTTGAATTTATCTCCCATTCCATAATCTCACCTACCTTGTTAATATTAAATTATTCTATTAAAACCAAAATATGTGTGTTAGTGTCTTAATTACATAATACACCAATACTGTAATTGTGTGAATATTAAAAAAATATAATTGATGTTGATTATACTTAAATATCTTGTGTATGCTATAAATATCTTTAAAATCCTTAGTAATACTTAGTAATACAATGAAATGTAAGAAAATAAAAATAATGTTGGGGTAGATTTTATTGTAATAAGTTGGAATTAAATATATAATCATTAGTGGGGTTGTATAGATATGTATTATTTTACATATATGTTTATATATCTAAATGGGGTTGGAGGTATTTTATGGAGCAAATCTTGAATTGCATAGATGAAGGAATTATTATTATTGATAAGCAAGGGCAGATTTTATTTGGTAATGAGGTTATATTATCAAAGCTTAAATTTAGTATAGAAAAATTTAATGAGTTAAATATAGAAGATATTATATGCAAAGAAGATGTAGTATCTAATGAAATTATAAATAATCTGTCTATGTATATAGATAAAAAAGGTAGAATTAAGCTATATTCTAAAGAAAATATAAAAAAAATGTTTAATGCTACATTAGGTAAAGATAAATGGAAGGGACAAGACGCTTTTTATATGGTTCTTGATGAAGCAGTTTGTTCGAGTAAGCACACAAAGGCTGACTTGGAAAGAATTTTAGATCAAATACCATATAGTGTATGGGTTAAGGATTTAAATGGAAAATATGTTTATGCTAATGAAAAGCATGCCGAAGTTTTACGTAAAGATAAATGCGATGTTTTACTACTTAGTGATTTGGATATATGGGATGAACAAGATAGCAAATATTTCAAACGCATAGAAGATGAGGTTATAAAATATAAGAAACCTATATTGGAACAACATAAGCTTTATGGAGCAATTCAAGAGGATTGCTGGTTTGAAACTTACAAGGCTCCAATTTTAAATAGAAATAATGAAGTTAAATTTACAATGGGAATATCTAGAGATATTACATTATTAAAAAGAGTTGAACAGGAACTAGAGAGAAGTCATAGGAATATGCTGACTTTAAATAGTATGATTACTACTAGGGACTATGATACAGATATATTATTAGACGCTATAAAAGATGATTTAATTAATAGATTAAAAGCTGATGGGGTTGCTGTTTGGATTTATGACAATGAATGTAATAAAATGAAGCCTAAGGTTACCTATGGATTAGGCGAAGAATTTAAACAGTGTGAATCAGGGATAGATATTGAAAGAGAGGATTTTTGTAATTTAGATAAATGGCCTAAAGAAGGTGTTTCTCCAATAGAAGATAGATGCGACTTAGCAGGATTCCATGAGCATTTAAAATCTATTGGTGTAAGATATAGTGGAGTATATAAAATTACATTTAATAATGAGGTTATTGGTGTAGTTAATACTTTATTTAAAGAAAAGAATTATAATGGTATTAGGAGCGATGATTTTATAAAGATAATTTGTAATCAGCTAGGAATGATAATAAAGAATGACATGCTTTCTAAGGATATAACGTGTGAATTGGAAAAGCGTAAAGAGGCTGAGGAAGAACTACAACTTTTCTTAGATACTGCCGTAGATTTGGTTGCAACAGTGGGATATGATAGAACATTTTTAAGGGTAAACTCAGGATGGACCGATATTTTGGGATGGACTGAAAAAGAGTTATATGAAATGGATAGTTATGATATAGTTCATCCTAATGATATTGAATTAACTAAAGGTATTGTAGCTGAGTTAAAAGCAAAGGGAAAATTAAGAGGTGTAGTAAATCGATATATTTGTAAAAATGGTGAAATTAAATGGATTGAATGGAGTAGTAGGTTTATTCCAGAAAGAGGAATATCAATTTGTACAGGAAGAGATATAACAAAGCTAAAAGAGGCAGAGGCACAAAAGGAAACCTATGAGAAGGCACTAGCATTAGAAAAAGTGAAGAGTGAGTTTTTCTCAAATATCTCTCATGAGTTTAAAACACCATTAAATATTATTTTAACGACCATGCAGCTTATAATGCAAAACATTGATAAGAATAGTTGTAATACTAATCAGTTGAATTTACTAAGGTATATGAATTCTATAAAGCAAAATTCCTTTAGATTATTAAGGCTTGTAAATAACCTTATAGATATTACCAAAATAGATACAGGATATTATGAAATACACTTAGAGAATCAAAATATAGTAAGTGTAGTTGAAGATATAACTATTTCGGTAGCTCAATACATAGAAGAAAAAGGCATAGAACTTATTTTTGATACTGAAATAGAAGAGGAAATAATTGCGTGTGATCCAGATAAAATAGAAAGAATAATGCTGAACTTATTATCTAATGCAATTAAATACACAAGTAAAAATGGTAAAATACAGGTTAATTTAAAGATAGAAGATGAAAGTGTAGCTATCGCTGTAAGTGATGATGGGATTGGGATAGAGAAGGAGAAGCTAGAATTAATATTTGATAGATTTTCTCAAGTAAAGAATACATTAACTAGAAGCTGTGAGGGAAGTGGAATAGGTTTAGCTCTTGTAAAGTCACTAGTTGAAATGCATGGTGGTAACATAGTGGTTCGAAGTGAATTTGGACAAGGAACTAAATTTATATTTAAGTTACCTAGAAAAGTATTAGAAAAAGGATGTTCTTCGGTAGAATCTAAAGGTATGATAAGCTCGAAGGTTGAAAAGTGTAATATTGAATTCTCAGATATTTACAACTAACTATTTACAAAATATAAGCAATTATTTATAATGTAATGATAAGTTTGGAAATGGAACAAAAATCTTAACAATGATATATTGAAAAGATAAAACGTTCGTGTTATAATCAATGTATAATTAATGGAACTCGTATATAGTCGGAAATATGGTCCGAAAGTTTCTACCTGCAAGCCGTAAATTTGCAGACTACGAGGAGTTGTATTTTATTATAAACCGATGAGTTTGTTTATAGTGATGAGTAGCAGCACCTCAATTTTGAATTGAGGTGTTTTTTTATTTAAGTGACACTCTAAATCTTTGATTTAGAAAGTTGAGATTCATTTAATAAACTTATGGTGATTAATAGCATTTAACTTCAAGTAGTGGAAATTAAGTTCAGTACGATGGCAAACAAAGATATACTTGAAGGGAGATAAACTAATGAAAGAAGAAGAACAACTAATGAACGATGACATTAAATTAACCTATGGGGTAGAGGATAATCCTTCGCTAATTAAGAAGATTTTATTTGGTCTACAGCATATATTTGCAGCTTTTGGAGGAATTGTAGTTGTTCCTTTAGTTATATCAAGTGCATTAGGGTTTGATGCAAAAATGACTACTACAGTTATAAGTGCAACAATTTTAGCTTCTGGGATCGCAACTATAATACAGGCGAGAGGATTTGGTGTAGTAGGTTCTAGGGTAGCATGCATTATGGGAACAGATTTTACTTTTGTATCTCCTTCTATTTCTGTTGGGATGGTTTTAGGACTTCCAGGAATAATTGGAGCAACAATTTTAGGAGCCTTCTTTGAAATTATATTAAGTTGTTTTATTAAACCATTAATGAAGTTATTCCCACCTATAGTTACAGGAACGGTTGTATGTCTAATAGGATTAACGTTATTACCAGTATCTATTGATTGGGCTGCAGGGGGCGTTGGAGCTGCAGATTATGGTAGCATGAGAAACTTATCAATAGCAATGTTTGTATTAGTATTTACTCTAGTGTTAAATAGATATGGTAAAGGAATGATAAGTAGTGCATCTATTTTAATTGGAATGGTTGCAGGATATATTATTTGTATACCTATGGGATTAGTAGATTTTACTGCAATTAAGGAAGCAAGCTGGCTTTCCTTCCCTAAGATATTTGAATATGGAGTTAAATTTGATGTTAAAGCACTTATTGCCTTTATTCCAGCATACTTTGTTACAACCATAGAAACTGTTGGATGTTTAAAGGCTATTGGAGAAACATCTCAAGTTGAAATGAATGATAAACGTGTTGGAGCAGGAGTTTTAGCTGATGGTATTGGAAGTATTGCAGGAGCAGTAGTTGGCTCATTCCCTAACACAACCTTTAGCCAAAATGTAGGGTTAATATCTTTAACTAAGGTTGCAAGTAAACACGTAGCAATAATGGCTGGTATCATAATGGTTTGTTTAGGATTTTTACCTAAATTAGCAGGTTTAGTTAGTGGAATACCACAACCAGTACTTGGTGGAGTTGGAGTTGTTATGTTTGGTACAGTAGCTGCTGCAGGAATTAAAACCTTAAGCAGAGTAAGACTTACAGAGAGAAACTTGTTAATAATAGCTACATCTATAGCGTTAGGTCTTGGAGTTACATTTAGACCAGATGTTATAGCACAGCTTCCAGAGGGATTAAAAATGATTTTCTCTTCAGGAATTTCAACTGGAACAATTACAGCATTAGTGCTAAATTTAGTTTTAAAAGAAGATGCGGAAAATGAAAAAAGCATTGAAAATAGAGAGGTAGTATAATGGAAAAGTTAAAACAACGTATTTTAAAAGATGGTAATGCTTTAAATAAATCAGTTTTAAAGGTAGATTCATTCTTAAATCATGGAGTGGACCCACAGTTAATGAGTGAAGTTGGAACAGCGTTCAAGGAATATTTTGAAAGTCATGGTATAACAAAAGTTTTTACTATAGAAAGTTCAGGAATTGCGCCTACAGTTATGACTGCTCTTCAAATGGGACTTCCAATGGTAACATTGAAGAAACAAACTTCTAAAATTTTAAGTGGCGAAGTTTATCAAACAACAGTACATTCTTTCACTAAGTCAGTAGATTATGAATTAACTTTAGCTAAGAAATATATTTCTAAAGATGATAAAATATTAATAATAGATGATTTTTTAGCTTATGGCGAAGCAGCTCTTGGTGCAGCTAGACTTGTTGAAGAAGCTGGGGCAGAAGTTTCAGGTATCGGGATAGTAATAGAGAAATCTTTCCAGCCAGGACGTAAAATACTAGAGGAAAAAGGATATGACATATGTTCTTTAGCTAGAGTAAGCAAGTTAGATGAGGGTGTCATTGAATTTATCACTGAGGATTAATTTCAAATTTAAAAATTGAAAAAATAAAAAATAAAAATGGTTGTTAAAATTCCAAGGAATTTCTACGATTCATTAGATCATTGAAGCTCTCCTTTATGGAGGGCCTTTTTTATGGGAAATATTTGCATGTTCAAGGAGAGAATAATTCAATGGTATATGAATAGAATAATGGGTATATAGAATTAAAGGAGAAAATAATGGCAGTTTCTGGAGTTATAAATAATGTTAGTAAAGGGGTGTTAGATATAATGTTAAATTTTAACCAAAGACGTGCTTCAAATGTAAACTCAATAGCGGCGGGGAAGGAAATATTAACGGATAATGAAAGGTTTAAAGTGGTTTGTTTTAACTTTGAATCAGGGAAAGGATTACCTAATCATAGCCATAATGGTCCTGCATCTATATTAGTTTGTGATGGAAAGGTTGATATAGAGTTTGTTACTGGTGAAAAACATGCATTAAATAAAGGGGATTTTCTTGGATTTGATGCCAGGATTGAACATAGTGTTATTGCTGATGGATTAACTAAAGTCATAGTAACTATAGGAAAATAAAGGAGGCAGTTATGGATACAATAGTACCTTATCATAATTATGTTGTGGTAACTCCTAATGGAGATATGTTAGGTTTTCAAGAGGAAGATGAGGCACGTAAATTTATTGCAGGTTATTTTGTAGGAAAGGTAGAAGAACTCTCTGATAATACTGAAATGCTATATGTGGACCATATGACAGAACCCCTTCAAAGTACAGTGGATATATGTACAGAGTTAGGTGTCTATGAAGGAGATTGCAGAGTATATGATTTGGATAGTTTTATAGAAACTATTCGTAATTCAGGGATTTTTGAAGATGAAAAGGATGAGCTAATTTCTAAACTTATGGAGAAAGAGATAAAGTTAAATGTTAATGACTATCAGCTTGATGAATTACTAATGGATGTAAAACAAATGCCAAGAAGTGATTGATGATAAAAATTTATTATGGAGTATAAAAAAACCACCGCTTAGATCGGTGGTTTATATTTAGTTAAGATGAAGTTTTATGCAAATAATCTACTATGAGCATTCATCATTTCATCATCTAAATTAGCCGTTATATCGGCACAATTTAGAAGCATACTACTAATATCATCTGGCATTTCACCATTGTATTTATATCTTAATTTATGTTCAAGGCTTGCCCAAGTATCCATGGAAACTGTTCTAAGCTGAATTTCTACAGGAACATTTTCTACTTTTGAAGAAAAGTATACTGGTACGCTTACAATTAGATGTAAACTACGGTAGCCATGAGGTTTAGGATTTTTTATGTAATCACTCTTTCTTATTAGAGTCAAATCATTTTGAGAAATGATTGAATCTGCAATTTCATATACATCACTTAAAAATGAGCAAATTACACGAATACCAGCGATATCTGTTAGTTTCGCTGCTCCCGTTGCTGAAACAGGAAGGTCTTTTCTCTGTAATTTTTCAAGGAGACTTTCAGGGGTTTTAATACGAGACTTCATATGCTCGATTGGGTTATGTGAATGAAGACTTTTATATTCATCATTTAATATAGCAAATTTAGTTTCAATTTCACGAAGAGCACAACGATATTTTAATGAAATTGTCTTTAACGTTCCAACTATATGTTGAACCTCTAAAATGTTCAATTGTTGAAGGTTTTTTATGGGTAACTGATTCATAGTCATCGCTCCTTTATTAATTATGTATATTTAGTATAATATAAATCATTAATAAATTAAAGAGATGAAAATATCGTTAATTAAATGTTATTAAAATATGCTGAGAATTTATTAAAAAATAATGGTGTTTCAAAGGTTAATTAACTTTGAAGCACCATTTTATTTTAATAAGGTTATTAGTCATTCACCCAGTAGTCTGTTCCTGCATTATTCCTATCTAGAAAACCATACTCAATTAAAGCTCTTCTTATAGTAGCATAGTCTTCATAAATTCTTTTTATAATACGGTTTATTTCTTTTTCAGAGTAATGTTTTCCCTTAGAGAAGTTCTTTGAAATTTCCTCTAGAATGATAATTTTCCTTTTCTCTTTAGCAGGGTAATTCTTCAATGCACCATTTTCATCCATATAAATAGAAATAACTTGAGATTTTTCTTTATCAGTTATATTAAATCTGTCATCTAGTGTAGTTGCAGTTTTATGTGCATCGCAAAGTGTTGCTTTATCTAAGGTTGATATTTTCTTATCTGTATCTTCAGCAAGAAGCTCCATCAAAGCTAAAAAAACTCTGCTTTGCTTTTCTTTCTCCCTTAATTTATAGCGGTGATTTCTAATGGTGGATGTGGCGATTCCAAGTTTAGCAGCAATATTCTTATCTGATTCCTTAGTGGCAAAATGTGAAATAAGATTTTTTTGAACATCTGAAATTCCGATAAAGCTAGAATTCATATTAATTATATAATCTAGCATGGAGTTGTGGTCCTCTTCTAAATGAAGCTCCACAGCTTTTTTTGCATCAAAGAATCTTTCTTTTATTTGGTAGACTTCACCCTTTATAAATTCCTTTCCGCAGACTATACAAGTAAAAAGGTCATCAGTTTCCACGTAGCCAGCTTTAATCTCCTCTATAGAAGCATTCCAAAAAAAATCTGAATTATTATCCATGATAATTCCTCCTCATAAAAGTTTTCTGTTAATTCTATTTTATGCTTTTCAAATTAAAATGTCTATATATTTATAGACAAAAATATAAAAAGTTTATAATAAACTTTAATTAAATATTGTAAAGTTTTTTAAGTAGGTATAGTATTATATTAATAAGTGTATTGAACATAATTTAGAATAAGTTTAAGTAAATTGTAATGAAGGTGATGAAGTGGAATTGATTAAAGAATTATCAGAACTAAAAATAGAGTTAGGATATCGTGACGCTATGGTAATTTTAGCTCCGATGATAATAGATTTAATGAAAGGCAACTCCATTGAAAGAGTAATAAGAAAAAATAACTCAAAGAATAAAATATAATACTGAGAGCTAGAACAATAAAAGAGGAATAAAAGTAAAGAGCCTAAAAAACTAATGTTTTTTAGGCTTTTAAAATACAATGAAATAAAGTTTATTAGGGATTTTACCACAATAATTAACAATGATTCATTGATTATTCATTAAGAAGTGTAACTGCTTCAGTTAAGACTTTACCAATAGAATCATGTATAACTAAGTCAGCATTAGAGTCAGCAGATGTAGTACTCTTATTAATAAGTACGAGATTTTTACCTTTAAAGTAGTTTATAAGACCTGCAGCAGGATAAACTACAAGAGAAGTTCCACCAATTATTAAAGTATCTGCATTTTTAATAGCCTTTACTGCTTCGCAGATAACATTATCATCAAGCATTTCCTCGTAAAGAACCACGTCAGGTTTTGCAGTTCCTTTGCACTTTTCACATTTTGGAACTCCTATAGAATTAATAATAAAATTTAAATCATAAAAGGAATTACACTTTGTGCAGTAGTTTCTGTGAATTGAGCCATGAAGTTCAAAAACATTTTTAGACCCAGCAGCTTGGTGTAGTCCATCTATGTTTTGAGTAATTACAGCTTTTAGTTTTCCCATTTCTTCTAATTTAGATAAAGCAATATGTCCTGCATTTGGCTTAGCATCTGGGTAAATTAGCTTAGCTCTATAAAAATTAAAGAATTCCTCAGGATACCTTATAAAATAGGTATGAGAAACTAACTGTTCAGGTGAAAGAGTCGTATTAAGCTTTTTATTAAAAAGACCTGTAGCACTTCTAAAGTCGGGTATTCCTGATTCTGTTGACATTCCAGCACCGCCAAAGAAGACTATATTATTACTATCTTTTAGAATTTGAACTAGATTTTCTATTTTAGTTGTCATAAATGAAATCATCTCCAATTAATTTATAATTTCATTATTGCATAAATAGATGAAAATTAAAACGATTATAGCTTGATAAATGGATTAGATTGCAAGAAAAATATGTTATAATATGGATATTAAGGTGAGTCTAAAACAAATATAATATTATATTTATGCAAATAAAGTACATAATTTTAAAAAAATGGAGGGCTTATGGATAGGAAATATAAAAGAGAAGAAGTCGATAAAGCATTAGACTTAGTAGAACAAGGTTATTCATTTTCTGAGGTTTTAGAAATGATACCACTAAATAAAAGTATATTAGCTAGGGAAATGCGAAAAAGAAAAAATCTAAAAGCAAGAAAGCATATAGATGAATATAGAAAATCCTTAGAAGAAGAAAATTATAAAACTTTTACTGAACGTAATAAGTAATATGTGTGAATTTAATAGATAGGGAGAAGTCAGGAATGCTAAAACAAGGGGTGCTCAGAAAAGAATATCTTTGTCATGGAAAATGGGTTGATCAATTCTATTATAGTATTTTGGAGGAAGACATGGGGTTATAAGTTATGTAAGGACTTTGTGCCTTAATTCAATAGGCATGCCAGCCACGCCAAAGAAAACTATGTTGTTACTTTCTTCTAGAATTTTAATTAATTTTTCTATTTCAACACTCATGAAATCATCTCAAAACTATATTTATTAGTTTTATTATCACACAAATAAATGGAAAAATAAAATTAATAGAAAATATTGAGTGTAAGGTTAACTTGACAAAAGATAAAATATCATTATAATGTAAGGTAAACATTACAAATTAAGGGGATGAAGTATGAAAAATAGGATTCGTGAATTACGTGAACAAGTGGGAATTACTCAAGAACAATTAGGGAGAATAATAGGAACATCACGTCAAGCTATTAACGCAATTGAAACAGAAAAGTACGAGCCATCAATATGGATTGCTTATGATATTGCTAAAGTGTTTAAATGTCCTATTGAAGAAGTTTTTCTCTTTGAAGAAAGTGATAGAAAATCAAGAGCAGATAGAAGTAGAGGTGAAAAGAATGGCATTAAGACAGCTTAGATACAATGAAGAGGAGATATTAAGAAAGAGATGCAAGGAAGTAGAAGAAGTTAATGATTATATAAGAATAATATTAGACGATATGCTTGATACTTTGCATAATATAGATAATGGGGCGGCTATTGCAGCACCTCAAGTAGGAATATTAAAGAGATTAGTTGTAATAGATATGGGAACTGATATATATAAGTTGGTAAATCCTAAAATAATTAATGAAAGTGGAGTGCAGGAATGTATAGAAGGATGCTTAAGCTTTCCTAATAGATTTGGAAAAACAATTCGTCCTCAAAAAGTAACAATAAAAGCACTTAATGAAAATGGTGAAGAAATAATTTTAACAGGCAAAGGTGAAATGGCTAAGTGTTTTTGTCATGAAATAGACCATTTAGATGGAATCCTTTTTATAGATAAAGTTACTAAATGGATTAATACATAAATTTAGTATAATATTCAATTGTAATAGATTAATAAAAAATGCTATTTATTCCATAGATTGAAAATTAATATTTTATTTAATAAACTAATTACTAGAGATAAACAGATAGTTGACACTGAGTAACGGTATGAAGATTATCTTTATTGAGATTATGCTTAGAATGAAAAAATTAAATAATCCAATGTGAGAAAATATGAAAAAATAAAGAAAAGGGGTTATCATATGCCTAAACTGAGAAAAATGCTTGGAAGTGCAGATTCGCCGTATATTGTTTCACTTATGCGACTGATTGAAACTCAAAGTAAAACAACAATTGCAAATTGGTGTGTTAACTATGCCGAAGAACATATCCTTCCAATTTATGAAAATGTATATTCCAACGATAATCGTCTGCGAAAAGCACTAAATGCATCACATGACTGGCTTGAAGGCAAAATAAAATTACCTATTGCGAAAAAGATAATTCAGGACGCTAAAGTCGCTGCAAAGGAAGCGGAAGAAGATCCGGCGGCGCAAGCTGCCGCGAGGGCTGTTGGACAGGCGGCGGCGTCAATCAACACTCCGACAAATTCTCTGGCACTTGCGTTCTACGGTGCTGCGGCGATTGCCTATTCCCGTGTTGGCATTGATGAGAAGATGGAGGTTTACGAACAAATTGCTGCTGAGGAATGCGCCAAAATGGAAGCGGCATTGCGGGATGTCGCTGTTGAAAACGAGGCAAATCCTGCGAAGATTAACTGGAACTGCTGATACAGTGCTTACCACTGCTCTGCCGAAGAATACTATGTTATTATTTTCTTTTAGAGTTTGTGTTAGTTCTTTATTTCAGTACTCATAAATTCATATCCACAATATACATAAGTTCTATTATGTCACAGGAGGAAAAAATAAAATAGTTTATTATATATGTATTAGGGTGAAATGCATGAATATATCACTGTATAGTTACATACCCCCAGGGGGCTTGCGGATAAAATATGGTATGTTATATTAAGTATATAATAGTGGGGAAGGGGATTTTAATGTGAAAAAATACTCAGTGAAAGATATGATTATAACAGCAATGTGTGTAGCTATCGGTATTATTCTACCAATGGCTATGCATACTATACCTAATGCAGGAAGAGTTTTCTTACCGATGCACATACCAGTGTTAATATGTGGACTTGCATGCGGGTGGAAATATGGACTAATGTGTGGAATATTAACACCATTTCTATCGAGTGTATTAACTGGTATGCCACCTATGGGATATTTGCCAAGCATGTTATGCGAATTGGCTGTTTATGGGTTGGTATCAGGAATTATAATTCACGTAATTCATAGAAAAAGTCGCTATATAAACTTGTATATAGCGTTAATTACAGCTATGATTGCTGGGAGGATCACAATGGGTGTATTAAATGCACTTATTTTCCAAGCTGGCAACTATGCATTTAATGTTTGGATTGCTGGATCATTTGTAACTGCAATCCCAGGAATAGTAATTCAACTCTTGCTAATTCCAACAATTGTACTGGGACTTGAAAAGTCAAATTTAATTGATAATAATAGATAGGCAGATACAATTTATTTTAGGATTAATCTATACATTATTTATAAATAAAAATTTAAAACTTACATTGAAAATTTTTCTAGTGGTATAATAGATATATACAGCGTGTAGTTTTGATAACATAATCCCAGTTGTCAAAACTACATATTTTTTTATTTATATAAGGAGGTTTATGTATGTTTAAAATAAATGATTATATAATGTATGGTTTGATTGGTATTTGTCAGGTTAAAGACATTGAAAAGGTTAAGGACAGAGATAACCTAGAAAAGGAATATTATATACTGAATCCTATTGATGATGAAAATACAATAATTAAGATTCCAACAGAAAATAAGAATATTAGAATGCGACTCATACTTTCAAAAGAGCAAGTAGGATTATTAATTAAAGAAATGCCAGAAATGAAAATTGAATGGATAGAAAATGAGAGAGAAAGAAGTCATGATTTTAACTTGTCACTTAAGTCTGGGAAATGTGAAGAGTGGGCTAAATTAGTAAAAACAATTCATTTAAAGAGAAAAGAAAAAAAATTAGAAGGTAAGAAAATCAATCTAGCTGATGAAAATATTATGAAGGCTGCCGAAAAATTACTTAATGAAGAGTTGGGAATGGTTCTTAATATATCACCTAAAGAGGTGAGTGCATATATTTTGAAGAAGTTATCCTAGTAAAATAAAATTATATGCAATTAGTAGTAGGTGTAAGCTAAAATTCAGTCTAAGTGAAATAGACTGAATTTTTTTATGTATTATATTATACGTGAATTAGCTAAAAGTTTTATTAATAACAAATTAAGTATAATATTTGTATGTTAAGTTAAAATTAAGATGAGGTTTTATTTTCTTAAAATAGATTAAGTAATGTTAAATTAAGGAGTTAAAGCCATAGAAGACGACGAT
>DALZNT010000098.1:0-13248 GCA_032005505.1 Clostridium sp.
TAGGTCTTTTATTTATTGGGACTTATAAATATTAATTATGCGACAGCCTCTTTTTACATTTAAGTGGTATATAATAAATCTAAATTAGAATATTAGATTAATTTAAAATTATTCTATTTTAAGTTAAAAGTTACAGTTACCGGGTTGTGGTCAGAGTTTTTAAATTGTAAATCAGTACATTTAGTTGAAACAACTTCTATGTTATCAGATACTAAGAAACCATCAATTACTGACTGAAGGTTTTCACCCTTAGTATATGACGTTGCAACAGTTCTAGAAGTTCCAACAGTTTTATCATAGGCCCAGTTAAAGTTTTCTGGAATTAATTCTTCAGGAACATCTTGTAGCCAATCTGGATATTCTTCAGTAGTTGGGAAGTCAAAGGCATCTGTTCCAGGAATCTGTTGGTTCCAGTCTCCACCGATAATTACATAATTTCCTTTAGCATATTCTTCTTCTAAGAAAGCTTTGATGTAACCTAGCTGAACTTTACGAATAGTACCGCCTTTATCATAAGCAGAAAGATGAGCATTTATAGCTACAAGCTCTTTACCGCTATCAACTGGTAGTCTATTAACAGTCATTGCTCTATCTAAATCCCCTAACTGAACTAGGAATGAGGATTTACCAGGTAGGTCATATCTAGTGGCTGAATCCACGTTAAACTTTGAAAGGGTAGTGAGCCCAGCTAAAACATTTCCGTGTGGATTTGAAAGTGGAATTGGAACCCAAGGCACTTTGTAGTTTATAGCAAAATTGTTGCTGTAATCCTTAAAGTTATCCTGAATCATTTCAAGTTCATTAACCTTGAAACTTCTTGTAGCCTTCACGTCAACTTCTTGTAAAAATACTATATCAGAATCTAACTCCTTTATAGTATTGATTATGCCATCCATATTTTCAAGGGTCCTTTCTTTACTGACACCTCTAGACATAACACCACCATCCATAAAGAAATCTACAGTGTCGTCCATAGTTCCATATCCAATGTTAAAGGTAGTGATGGAAATATCATTCTTTGAATTTATAACCTCAGATTTATTATTTTCTACTTCAATAGAGATTTGTTCATCAGGCTTATAATCAGTAACAACCATGAAGCCAATATATCCTGCAGCAATTACTACAATAGCTATAATGATACCTAAAATTGATTTTAAGATTTTCTTACCCATAATGTCCCCCTTGTTAATTATATTAATAAGAATATTTTACCACAAAGCACCAATTATAAAAACTCATTAGGGGAATATGGTTATAAGTATGTTGAAGTTCAGGGACAAGAAATTGGGAGCTATGTAGTGTGGGCAGACAATGTTTATCCTGATAAAGAACCTACAAAACTAGATGATATGGGTGAAGGTGTTTATCTTGAAGAAAGTGGACAGTCTCTATATATTATAGTTGCAAATGCCTAAGAGGAATATGATGTAAAGCTGAATGTTAATGGATATAATTACGAAGATGTAATACTAGAGGGGAAAAGCACCATGTTAGTATTTGAAATGCCACAGGGCAAAGTTCTTATGCATTTAATCTTAAGATTTTAGATTCTCAAGGAAATGATATTCTTAGGGCTAATTAAGTTAAAGAAAGTAAGGGAGATTTAAATATCTACCCTTACTTTACTTTTTTCTTCAAATCTAAAAAGGTTTGATACATCAAGTCCTTTAGTACTAATACTGCATCGGTTACAGAGTAGTTATACTGAGACATAACTTCTTTCATCATTTTATCAAATTCTATTCTATATTTCATGCAGTCTACAGAACTTTGATACTTATTAAGAATTGGATAAAGCCTGGTCCAGTCGATGGTATAACCTTCTTCACTAGGTACCATTGTTATAGTGTTATTCAGTTTATCATTATTGTCTTCCTTCAATAGATAATCGCAACTAACTTCCAAGATTTCCGCTAGCTTTGCTATTTTAGGAACCTCTGGATAAGCTAAATCAGATTCCCATTTAGAAACAGTTTGTCTTGTAACTTCTAAGGATTCCGCTAGCTGATCTTGAGTTAGGTTAACATCTCTTCTTGCCTTAGCTATTTTTTCGCCTATATTCATTTTATTTTCCGCTCCTTTAAACTTTATGGTCTAATTATAACATTTTCAAAGGTTAAGAAAACCAACTCATAGGTTCTAAAAGCAACTAGTGGTTGCGTTTAGAATAAGTTTTATTTGTTAATTAGATTTTAGAATTCTATATCTCCACATACTGATGAGTATAGATACAGTAATTATACCTATAAGTGGTAATAGGGAAGCGAGCTGAAATTCAGGTTTGCACATATTTAAATAACCCCATGTTGCAGGGAAAATTTTACCTGTAATTTGTAAAAATTCCGGGAGCATATCTGATGGAAACATAATCCCTGAAAGCATAATTGATGGGAGGAAAATAAATTGAGATATCATTGTTAGCTTTGAAATACTTTTTACAAATAACCCGAGGACAGTTCCAACGGAGATAGAAGCAGTAATAAACACTAATAGATTAACAAAATATACAGAAATATTACTTGGAACAGTTGCATCAAAGGCAATAGGAGCGATAAAAAATAGTATAAGGCTCATTATAAAAAGGTGAATTAAGCTAGATATAAAATTATTAAGGATTACAGCCCAAAGAGGTATTTCTCCAACGACATATGCTTTTTTTATATCACTACTAAAATGTTCTACTAAAGGAGTTGGTGAACCTAGGATAGCACCCATGGTAACACCAAAAGCTGTCATAGATGGAATAAGTGTTTTATATGCATTTGGGTCAATTGAGGTGAAAATACCTCCCATAAATGCAAAGAATACGATAGGAACTATATAATAGGTTAAAATTATTCCTTTGTTTCGTAAATCTAATTTCCATTGAAGGGTAATACCGTATAAAAATGCACTCATTATTTCTCCTCCTTTGTGATATTTATAAAACATTTTTCTAAACTTGCATGCTCTATTTGAATATCATGAATGATTATATTATTATTTTTGGCTAGTGTAATCAATTCAAGAAGTCCATCATCAATCTTAGTGATTTCAAAACTATGATAATCCTGTAGCTGTCCTATATAAGAGGAGAAAGAAAGCTCATCTAATGGTAAGGGCGAAGAGAGTTTTAGTTGAATCTTATATGTGTTTTTCATCTCATCTCTAAGTTCATTTACAGTACCAATAAAAACAATTTTACCATCTTTTATAATAGCGAGCTTATCACATAATGCTTCGACCTCTGCCATATCATGAGTGGCCATGATTATGGTTTTACCTGCACTCTTAAGTTTTCTAATTTCTTTATGCAAGGAAACTCTTCCCTCTACATCTAATCCTGCTGTTGGCTCATCAAGAAAGATAATATCAGGATTTCCAATCATGGCTAAAGCTAAATGTAGTCTTCGTTTTTGACCAGTAGACATCTCTTTATATTGTTTTTTCAATATACTTTCAAGACCTAATCTATCAATAAAATCTGTATCTATGGAAGAGTTTTTCCACTTTGCGAAGAGTTTTAATGCTTCAGAACATTTCATACCGTCAGGAAGAGAAGATGATTGGAGTTGGATACCTATTTTTCCATCAATTAATATATCACCATCATCATATTTTCGTAGTCCCTCTATACATTCCAAAGTTGTGGTTTTTCCAGCACCATTAGTTCCAAGTAGTGCAAAGATAGAACCTTCAGACACCTGGAATGATATACCTTTTAGCACCATATTATCATTATAGCCTTTCTGTAGATTAGAAACTTGTATTTTAGTTTTCATTGGAAACCTCCATTTCAGGAATTGGAATATTTTGCTTTTCAAAGTAAGCTAGAAGGGCTTGTTCAATAAATTCATCAATAAATTCTTGCTTTGAGGCCATTTCATTATTCCAATCACCTTTATTTTCATTAAATTTCATAAGTTCTGGTATGAGGCTCATATCACCACCAGTAAAATCATTTATCATATTCCACCACTCCTTAGCAACAGCTATACTTTTATCGCTAGTTGGTGATTCATCTTGCTTTTTTAGTAAAACTGCTTTATCAAGTATAGTGGAATAAGTATTAAATAATTTTAATCCATTTTCCTGATTATCTTTAAATTGATCATGTATATGTGAACTTAATTTTTCATCAAAATGTTTTATTACCCAATAGTTTTCATTTTGTTGCTTCAACATAGAAATAATATCAGCATACTTTGAGAAGTCTACAGTTTTTATTTTTAGTACTTCGTCATGTAGTGCCAAAGTTGTCTCGAGGGCGAATTTTAATTTTTCAATCTGATTTTTTATCAGTTCAATTTGTTTTTCAAGGATTTTTGCTACATCTGTTGGGTCATCAAGAAAGAATAATTTAAGGTTAATTTCATCTAATGAAAAACCTAAAGATTTTAAGGATAAAATTTGATGAAGCTTTACCATATCCTTCTTTGTGTAAAGTCTGCGGCCACCATCACTTTTGGCTGATGGTTTAAGTAATCCTTGTTTATCATAATATTGAAGTGTGCGAACGGTTACATCCATTTCCTTTGCAAGTTCGCCAACTGTTAAAAGTTCTTTATTTATCATAAACTCACCTCCATATTTTTATCTTAACATATGACGTAACGTCACAAGCAACAGTTTTATTAAATATATATATAAGAAATTTATATTAGGCTTTTGTTTAAGAAATTAGTGAAATGGGATATAATAGGGAGTGTCATGTTTTTAATTATGATGAAAAAGTGATATATTAATAAGTGATTAAAAAAATTTATCAAGAAGGATTTGAGACGAAGTGGCTAAAGTTATTATTGCGGAAAAACCATCCGTGGCAAAGAATATTGCAGAGGCTTTAAATATTAAAACTAGAAAAGATGGCTATTTTGAAGGGGAAGACTATTTAGTTACTTGGGCTTTTGGTCACTTGTTACAGCTATATGATGCTAAGGACTACGATGAAAGTATGAAGGGATGGGAGTTTTCCAAGTTTCCTTTTATACCAGGTGAGTTTAGATATAAGATAAAAAGTGATTCGCTAAATAGAAATATAGTTGATAAGGGTGCTGAAAAGCAGCTTAAAATTATCAAGAGTTTAATTGATAGAGAAAATGTAGATGGAGTTATATCTGCTACTGACTTTGACCGCGAAGGACAAGTTATAGCTGATGAACTCTTTATATATTTTAGTGAGGAAAAGCCTGTTTATAGATTGCTTCTAAATGAGTGGACTCCTGACGAGGTTAAGAAGGGAATGGCGACATTAAAACCTAATGAAGAAATGCAATGCCTTCAAGATGCAGGTATTGGAAGACAGTGGGCGGATTGGGTTATAGGTATAAATTTAACCTCTGTTGCAACGCTGAGATATAAATTTGAAGATGTAAAAATGCTTAATATAGGGAGAGTTCTCCTTCCTACTTTAAAGATAATTTATGATAGGGATAAAGAAATTAAAGACTTCGTGGCAACAACTTATCATAAGCTGGGAGTTACCTTTAAAACTCAAAATAATGAGGAATACGAAGGCCAATATTATGAAAATAAGCTGGTTGAAGGTGAAGAGAAGCTGGATGAAAAGTTCGAGGATAAGGATTATCTAAAGGGGATTTCGAAGGCGTTAGATGGAAAAAGTGCAGAGATAGTTGAGAAGCAGACGGAGAAGAAAAAAGAGTATCCGCCGTACCTTTTCAATCTTTCAAATCTTCAAGGATATGTAACTAGTAAGTACAAGGGATGGACTTCAGATAAAGTTCTTAAAGTTGCTCAATCTCTTTATGAGAAGAAATTTACCACATATCCAAGAACAGCAAGTATAGTTCTAGAGGAAAGTTTAGTAGAAAGAACTAGAAAGGTTTTAGAGACTCTTAAAAGAGGATTGCCTTATGAAAGTGAAGTTAAATTTGCTCAGACTAAGAGGATTTTTGATAATTCAAAGGTTGAGAGCCACAGTGCTATTGTTCCAACTTATATAATACCAAAAGGACTTTCAGCTGATGAAGCTATTGTTTATAATGCAATTAAAAATAGATTTATAATGCAGTTTATGCCTATAGCAGAGTTTGAGGAAACAAAGATTACTGCAAAGGTTTATGATGAAAATATCAAAGGCGTATTTGTATCTAAAGGTAAGGTGCAAATTGTTGAAGGTTGGCGTAAGGTTGAGAAGATAGAAACTAAGGATACTATACTTCCTCTAGTTATGGAGAAGGAAATGGTAGACGTGGTTGGAAGTAAAGTTAATACCGTTACTAAAAAACCGCCAAAGTATCACTCAGAGAAAACTCTTTTAAGAGTTATGGAAACTTGTGGTAAGAGTATGGGGAAAGGAGAGGTCAACGATGAGGGTGAAGAGAATACTTCACCAGAATCTCAAGAGGAAACTTCAGAAGAGTTAATGAAGGCTATCCTAAGTGGATTTAGTATAGGAACTCCAGCAACAAGAGCAGAAACTATTAAAAAGCTTAAGGATATTGGTTATATAACTACTAAAGGAAAGAACCTAACTTGTACAGAATTAGGAACTACAATGGTAGAGATGTTCCCAGTGAGAGAGCTCTTTGACCTTGAATATACAGGTAAACTAGAGAAAACTCTTTCTGATATAGAAAAGGGAACAGTTAAAAAGGAAACATTTATAAATCATATCTGTGACTTTACTAAAAAATCTGTAGAGGCTATAAAGAATGACACATCAATGCTTTCTAAGATAAAAGTTGAGCTTCCTGAGGGTGTAGAAAGTGTAGGTAACTGTCCTATCTGTGGTAATCCAATTATAGAAGGTGAGAAAGGCTTTGGCTGTTCAAACTGGAAAAATGGTTGTAAGTATACCATTTGGAAAAATGATAAGTATATTGAAGCCATGGGTAAGAAGGTAACCAAGGGGATGGTAGAGATTCTTCTTAAAAATGGTAAGGTAGGATTCAGAGGATTAAAAAGTAAAAAGGGAAATACCTTTGCTGCTTATCTACGTTATGAAAAAGATGAGAAGACAGGGTATTTTAACTGGAAGATGGAATTTATTTAATAGAGAAACCCTAAGTAATATGAATTTACATTACTTAGGGCTTCTCTTATTTAATTATATAAAGCATAATGAGTTAATCCTTAAATTTTCTTTTGGTCTAACCACCTTTCCTAAATCTAGTGTTGCGTTTACAACTAAATTTTCCGTTGGTATCAACCTCCTTATGAATATTCTTGGATGTTCTAACATCATTAATACCTTTTTTTAGACACAACTTCCTTCTAAATTTAGATGGAAGTTGTGAACTAAGCTATTTAAGTTCAAAAGATTGACAATCAGTACACTCTACCATTTTAGGGCTGGATTCATGAGTTCCAACTATAATTTCATTTAGAGTGCAATAACTATCATTTTGGTTATTGTATTTGCATTGTTCAACTGTGCATTTGATACTTGGATTTTTATCCATTTAGAATCACTCCTTAAGAATTTTAATTAATTTTTATTACAAACCTAGTATGCCACCTTAGACATAAAATATTCTTGTTAAATTTTTTTGTTTTATATAGGATCTAATAAATAAACTTCATTGCCGCTTATTGGTGGTGTAAAAGGTTTTCGAAATTCTAGTATAGAAATATAATTAGAACTTATATATTATGATATAATGTATAAAGTTAAATAAGAACAATGAAATTTTCATAAGATGGGAGATAAACAATGAGAGTAAGAGGATTCGAGATAGTTACAGATGAAAAAAGAAAGCATAAAGATGTAGAGGTTCAGTTACCAACAAGAGGAAGTAAACATGCCATTGCTTATGATATATATTCTCCGATAGATACTGTAATTCAGCCAATGGAGAAAGAATTAATATGGACAGATGTTAAATCATATTTCCAGCCAGGAGAAGCTCTTCTTATAAATGTTAGAAGCTCAATGGGAAGTCATCCAGTAATCATGGGAAATGCTCAAGGATGGGTGGAATGTGATTATTACAATAATCCTAAAAATGATGGGAACCTAGGAATTAATCTTTTAAATTTAGGAACAGAACCATACATAATTAAAAAAGGTGATAGAATAGCTCAAGCTATGTTTATACCATTTTTAGTTAGTGACAATTGCAACTCAGAAGAAGAAAGAGTTGGAGGTTTTGGAAGTACTGGAAAATAAATTTTAAAATTTAAAGCATCATCTAGCTAAGATTGGCTGGATGATGCTTTTCTCTTTTAAAATCTCAAGTATTTATTATAGGGACTAGGGGTATCATAGTGGTAGAAATTTATTTGAGGAAGTAAAGGAGTAAAGATGAAGAGGACTATATTTACAATAGGAGTAATTGGAGTAATATTAATTATTGGATTAGTTATGCTCTCGCCTAGAAATGAAAAGGAAGCTAAAGAGGATAAGGGAAGAATACAAATGTTTTCGGATGAAAAAGCAAATGATAAAGCAAATGATAAAGCAAATTATAATCAAGATATAATGAATAACATGCTCAAGCACATAGGCTTTGCAGAGGAAGCTTTAGGAAAGTTTGAACCTAAGGATGCAAATAACGTAGCGGAACTTTGGGGTGAAGGTATGGTTAGTGGAAATGGAGTTCTTCAATATGCGTTAATGGATGAAAAGTTAAAGTTGGAATTTAAGGCCCATCTTGAAAAGAAAAAGAATATTTCCTGGGACACTAGAAGCGAAGAAAAAAAGATTATAGATTATGAAATTGTAGAAAAAATAGAAGTTAGTGATAAAATTAACCTTTATAAAGTTAAATTTAATTACACCAATGAACTAGGAGATGCGGGTGAGGCTATTAATACCTTGACCATTGCAGATGAAAATGGAAGATGGGTTATATCCACTATAAGATAGATGGAATAGATATGGAAATTCAGAAATTAATAGTATATACATAACCCTTACATATTTAACAGTAGTATCTTCATTATAAAAATAGTATAATTAAAGTGCTTGGCCACAAAATTAATGGAGGGATACTATGAAGTTAAATTTCAGTTCTGATACTAAGAAAAAGACTATATCTAATATAACTGTGGTGTCAGCAGGGATTATTCTATATTTCATAATTCGAAATATGATGGGAATTTTTGAGGGTCTAACGGGTGTCGTGAAAATTTTAATGCCATTTGTTTATGGATTTGCTATAGCATATATATTAGATATTCCAATGAAGGCTTTTGAAAGAACAATATTAAAATCTTTAGATAAAAACAAGAAATATAAATTTAAAAGAGTTCTAGCTATTACCATTACCTACATATTAGCTGGTATAACTATTGGAATAATAATTGCTATATTAATTCCAGAGTTAGCTAGAAGTATTGGAACCCTAGTTGATAATATACCAGATTATATTAGATCTTTAGAACAATATATGACAGATATCGTTGTTAAGTTGAATTTAGACGGTAATATGGTAAATGAAGTGTTAGAGGACTTCAATAACATATCTGCACATATTGCATCTATAGGTGGAGCTGTTGTTGGATATTTACTACAGTTCTCAGCAGGTATAACACAATCAATATTAAATTTATTTATATCAACAATTATTTCAATTTACCTTTTAAGTAGTAAGGAAAGATTTTTTGCTCAAATAAAAAAGGTTCTATATTCAATATTACCAGAGAAGTCAGTTGATTACTTACTAGAACTAAGTGACTACAGCAATAAAACTTTTAAAGGATTTTTAGGTGGGAAACTAATAGATTCACTTATCATAGCAATTATATGTTTTGTATGTATGAATATATTTAATATGCCATATTCGTTACTAGTGAGCTTTATAATTGGAATTACTAATATAGTTCCAGTGTTTGGACCATTTATTGGAGCAATTCCAAGTGTAATAATCATATTTATTGCAAGTCCAATTAAAGCATTGTGGTTTATCTTATTTATATTTTTACTACAACAGTTTGATGGAAACATTCTTGGACCAAAGATTCTTGGGAATTCAACTGGCCTTTCAGCTTTTTGGGTAATGTTTGCAATATTGCTAGGAAATGGTCTGTTTGGATTTGTCGGTATGATTCTTGGAGTACCTACATTTGCTGTAATCTACAGCCTAGTAAGGGGATTAGTTGAATATAATCTTGATAAAAAAGGTTTAGCAACTAAGACTGAAGATTATGCATCGGAAGACAAACCAATTATCGATTAGGTTCATAATTAAAAATTAAGTGGAATTTTATAATATAAAATAAGTATACCAACATATAATTTAGAGTTATATGTTGGTATATTTTATTGGAGATAATTATAAAAAATATGCATATTTGCTTTTGATAAGCAATATTGAAGTAGAGCAATAGCGAAAATGGGGGGATATTGAAAAAAAACATAGAATTGAAAATAATTACAGGGAATAATGTTGTTTATATATTGATTTTGAGGTATAATTTAACTGAAAATGTAAAGTTGAGGTGTTAATTATGGATTTTCAATCCTTTCAAGATGTTATAACGAAAATACAAGGTGTTACTCATACTAAAGTTGTAGGTGTAGAAGATGACCTACAAGAAATTCACATTATAGCAGGGACTTCAAGATCGGCAAAACAAATTGTAAGAGACATTGAATCCGCTCTTCTTGCAATTTTTGGTTATAGAGTTGATAGAAAAATAATTAGTATAGCACAAATTGATACTGAAGAGATGACAAAATCTATAAATAGGATAATATATCAAGGGATTTCTGTTAATGTTGAGGAGAACAATATAGAATGTGAAGTTAGACTTTCCTCTGGTGATGAAGATTTTGTATCAACTAAAAGAGCTATAAGCACTAGTGCTAATAGAAAGAAGGTAGTAGCTAGAGCAACTGTAGCTACTGTAGAAAAAGCAATAGGACAATCCTCTATATTTGATATTGAGGATGTTGTTATAAATACAACTAGAGATTTAAGTTTTGTAAATGTAGTTACTAATATGATTACAAAGAATGATGAAGAAATTCTAATTGGAACGGCTATAGTAAGAAATGATATTAATGAAGCTATAGCAAAAGCTACTCTTGATGCCATAAACAGAAGAGTAATGAAACAATAAGCTTGGTTTAATGACCGATTATATTATTATTTATTCTTTCCTTTAGCGGAGTGGAAAATATGACGATTTTTAGCGGACCGTTGTTAATACACGTATAAGGGGGAATTCCGCAATGAAAAACATGAAGAAAATCATGCCTGCTATAATATCTTTATTAGCATTAGCTATGGTTGGTGGTTCAAGTGCAACTTGGGTAATCTGGTAGTTTAAACTGCAAATTAAAACGCTTTAATTAAGGCGTTTTTAAGGTAATATAATCGGTCTTAAATATTTTGGAGGAGAAAATGAAGAGGTTGCCAAAAGAGCAAAAAATTTATTTGATAATAATATATATACTTACCATAGTAGGAGTTTTATACGCAATACATAATGGATATATGGAAACCGATTTCATTCATTATTATGATATAGTATTATTTATATTTTTGATTGCACTAACTGAATCTTTTACAGTGGTATTTAAAAATATATCATTTAGCACAAGCTTTGCTATCACTATAGCTGCATACATAATATTTGGACCATTAACGTGTATAGTTGTAGTTGCAATTGGTTTCTTATGTAGAGTTCTTAATGTGAAAGAACGAGGTTATATACATATATTTAATACACCTGTTTATGGAACCATGTTTAACTGTTGTGCATTAATATTACCTATAATAATAAGTAATTATTTTTATATATTAATAGGTGGAAGTTTTGGAATAAATAATCTGGGGAAAAATGTATTGCCAATGATAATGTTTGTATTAATTTATCTTATAGTTAATATTTTAATGATGTCAATACTTATGTCAATAAGAATAAAAAAGAATGTCTTATTCTGTTTTGTCGGAAATATAAAAATAGGATTTTTAAACTCTATTGTAATGTTACCTATAGGAATTCTTTTAGCAGTGATATTTACTAAATATAGTTATTGGGGATTAGCTTTTATAATTTTTCCAATAGCTTTGGTTAGATATACCATACTACTTTACTCAAATACAAAGACTCAGTTTATAGAGACTGTAGGAGCTCTTATGAATGCCATCGATGCAAGAGATATGTATACTGAAGGTCATTCAAGAAGAGTAGCAGAGATATCACATGAAATAGCCAAAGAATTAAAGTTTAATGACTTTAAAATTGAGCAACTTAATATAGCGGCAATGCTACATGATGTTGGTAAGATTGGAATTAGTGATAATATATTAAATAAACCAGATAAACTTACTGAGGAAGAATATAACATAATTAAGGAACATCCAAGTATAGGAATAAAGATAATTAAAGAAATTAAGAATATAGATTACGTACATAATATAGTGGAGCATCATCATGAAAGATATGATGGTAAGGGATATCCACATGGATTAAAAGGGGACGAGCTACCTATTAGCGTATATGTGGTTCAGCTCGCAGATGCTGTTGATGCTATGTGCTCTGACAGACCATATAGAAAAGGTCTTCCAAAGGAGATAATCAAAGCTGAGATAGCGAAATATTCAGGGACACAGTTCCATCCAGAGGTTGCTGAGGCATATCTGAATATTTTAAATCGAGAAATAAAACGACTGGAAGCTCAAAGACCAAAGGCAAATTTAATTAAAGAAGAGAATACGGTAACCCAATAGGGAGGGCAAAATGTTTGCATTTTCGATAGTTGTTGCAATTATTATAGGATATCTATTTAAAGGAAAGTTACAAAATATAACGGACTTAACTTATAGAGGACAGTGGTTTATAATAATAGGTTTTCTTATAGAAATAGTGATGAAAATCTTTTTAAAGAAAGGGCTCATTGAAATTGGTGCTCTGACATACGTTATAAATGTAATTATGTATGGGTTTATTATGACCTTTATATTTCTGAATAGAAAAGATAAATTTATTTTAGTTGTGGGATTAGGTTTTATCCTAAATATTATAGTTATCTTTGCCAATAATTGCACTATGCCAATTGGGGTAGAAGCTATGGAGTACCTAAAGTTTAGTGGTACAGTTGAGACAATGGGATTATATGCATTAGTAGACAGCAATACTTCCTTTGTACTTTTAGCAGATATTATTCCTTATAAAATTTGGAGATGTGTTGGTATAGCCAGCGTAGGAGATATATTTATATGTCTTGGAATCATTGGAATTATAGTTAAAGCGATGAAAACAAAAGCTTTAACAAATAAATAGTATGAAATTTTTTATGAGATGTCATCTGAAATAGGTGGCATCTTTTTTTTATGACGACTCAATATGTTA
>DALZNT010000099.1:0-13142 GCA_032005505.1 Clostridium sp.
ATTTGTTCCTTAATTTCAGGAACTTTCTTTTCTTCCATCTTATCATGTCTTTTTTCAGGTTGAGCTTCTTCAGTAGCTTTAGGATAGTTCCAATTTCTTTGGTTATCCTCTTTTTTGGGAGCGTCTGTAATAATTTCAGCTTCTTCAAAAAACGAAATATCACGATTCATTCCAAAAGCTAAGGTTGAAGACGCTACAAGAGTACTAGCTAGAGCTAATACTAGTAAAGATTTTTTCATCATAACACATCCTTTGTATATTAGTATCGACTTTAGTTAACTTAAAGCCTTAGGAAGCAAGACGCTTCAATAAAAGTCTAGTAAAACTCGTCTTTAGTTTATGTTATGATAGAAAAAATATGTTGTTTAAATTTTTCCATTTTAATCTATTCAGATAAATCCTTTAAGGCATCAAAATTTAAAATCTTAATTCTTCTGTTAGATGTATCTATTATTCCCTCAATCTTTAATTGATTTAGTACCCTAGTAACAGTAACTCTAGAGCAGCCGATGATATTTCCCAGTGTTTCATGGGTAAGAAAAACATCAAGTTCAACTCCATCTCCGTTATCTTGAGTAATATCATTACGTTGTATTGCAATCCTAGAGAGTGCAGAGCAAATCTGAGCCTTTGGTGAATGTTTTAGAAGGTCTCCCATCTGAAATAGAGCAATCTGATATTTTCTCAGGATACTTTGAAATAAATATCTATAATCTAAGGAATGAGAAGTTAGATACTTTTCAAGGATATCATCATCAATAAAGGATATAGTGGTATCTTCCATGGGGACAGGAGATATATCAATATGAGGGTAGAATAAACTTTCCTCACCATAAATTTCTCCAGGATTTAAGAAGAAAAGAATTTTTTCTAATCCACTTTTAGTATAAATGCAAACTTTAATTCTACCTTTAGTTATTATAGATAGTTTTGCGTTATCAAAGTAATCAATTTGTTCATTTTTTTTATAACTTTTTAAAGTTCCAAGGGGAGCGATTTCCTTTAGGTAAAAGTTTTTCATTTTTTCTTGAGGTATATGGTTAAAATATTCTTCATACATATGTAAATCATCCTTCGATAGTTAATAAAAATTTAGATAGATTTTATTGTGTATAGGTTATGCAAACAACTTAAAAATATATTATCTAAATTTAAAACTTTAAAGCTCATATGATTATTATAGCATTAAGTCTTATATTTAGGTAATTTCAGGCTCATTTTCACGCTGGTCACTGCTTTCACTTTTCATTAGAACATTGCTAGCAGCAATTGTTAAAAGATTAGTTCCTATACAAATTAATAAATTAGCTAAAAAGTCAAGCTGCTCATCAGTTTTATCCTTGGCAATTAAAATAGATATAAAGGTAGCTATAAGTAGTATTTGACTAGAGTTGAGCTTATCAGACATATTATCACCTAAATATAAATGCTATTATATATACTATGATAAATGCTTTTATTTGTACACTTTAGTAGGTGTAAGATATATGTTAAAAACCCTACCATATTAGACTATGATAGGGTTTAGTTATGTTTTAGCAGGATACTAAAATTTTTAAATGCTCTATGGTTAACATATGTTTTTTCCAGTCTCCATGAGGAAGATAAACTGCATGAGTAGCAAAGTCCTCTTGGGTGTAATGCTCATATTTATAAACATAAACACTTTCTTCGAGGTTAGTTTTTAGATTTTTTACTGTCATAACAGTTCTTGTATATTCATTAAGAGAAGTATCCTCAGCAGATAGGTAACCTTCCATTTCATCCATAGGAACTATGTCTTTGTAGAAATCCTTCATCTCCATGATTTCACCAATAACTTCATCTTCTCCATCTAAAAGAGCAGGATAGCCTTTGTCAGATAGGTGATAAAGTTTGCCCTTAACAACTCCAAGTGTTGGGGTTGAAACTCTTCCTGAAAGATATTTATCGTAATTGAAGAAACCTTCTCTTAAACTTCCGTATACAAAAATCTTTTTTTCTTCTGTTGGTTTTATCATTAGCAGATTGTACCTCCTACAGTTTTGATATCAGAGTCATTGGTAGCAATGGCCTCTATGCAAAGTTCAAGACATTTAGAGATATCTTTAAGACTCATGAATGGAGTATTTGGCTTTGCTATTACTTGGTTTGGAATATATGGTACGTGGATGAAACCACCCTTCATTCCAGGATATTTTTTATCAGCTAAGTATAAAACATTGTACATCATATGGTTACATACGAAAGTTCCAGCAGTGTTTGAAATAGCGGCAGGGAATCCGTTGTCCACCATGTTCTTAACCATAGCTTTTATTGGAAGAGTTGAGAAATATGCAGGGGCTCCATCTTCCTTAATAGTTATATCTATAGGCTGATTTCCTTCGTTATCTTTGATTCTAGCATCATCAATGTTGATGGCAACTCTTTCAGGGTTTACTGCAAATCTTCCTCCAGCTTGACCAATGCAGATTACAGCATCAGGTCTGTGCTCTTCGATGAATTTCTCTAAAACCTCAGCAGATTTATTGAACACTGTTGGGATTTCAACTTTTATAACTTCAGCTCCAGCAATGTTATCTGGAAGTAATTTAACTGCCTCTAAAGCAGGATTTATTGCTTCTCCTCCAAATGGATCGAAACCACTTATTAAAACTTTCATATATATCTTTAATGAAGGACGTACCTCCATTAAAGTTCACCTCCTCGAATTTTGATTTAATATTGGAAAATACTCTCATTCACAAAATCTAAAAGTTGCATTAACTATTGATAGTGTAAATAAGAGTAATAAATACTTATTAGGTAACTCATTCATAGGTAACTCATTCAAAGGTAACTCATTCAAAGGTAACTCATTCAAAGGTAACTCATTCAAAGGAAACTCATTCAAAGGAAACTCCTTCTCAAGAACAGTCGAATGAGTAAGTTCGAAGGGCTGAATCGAAGATTCAGATTCTCACTTAAAAACAGTCGAATGAGTAAGTTCGAAGAGCTAAATCAAAGATTTAGATTCTCACTTAAAATGCCAAGAAGTACATTAATAAGATGTGTACTCCTAAAAGTAGTATAGCTACAGGGAATTGACGCTTAATGATTGCATTTTTATCATCTATTTCTAGAAGAGCTGCAGGCATTATATTAAAGTTAGCTCCCATTGGAGACATTAGAGTTCCGCAGTATCCAGCAGTTAAAGCTAGAGCACCAGCTATTGCAGGGTTAGCTCCTTGTGCGAATACGAAAGGTACACCAACTCCAGCGGTGATAACAGCAAAAGCGGCATAGGCATTTCCCATTATCATTGTGAATACAGCCATTCCGATACAGTATGCAGCAGAACCTATTAATAAGTTTCCAGTAGGGATAATCGTTGTAATTCCAGAAGCGATAACTTCACCAACTCCAGCAACTGTAAATAAAGTTCCAAGAGCAGCTAGTAGTTGTGGTAATATACTTACTGGTCCAACAGAGTCAACCATTCTAACTCCATCTTCAATGATGAATTTTGGGTTAGCTTTTAATATTATTAAAGTTACTACCATAGCTATTAATGCAGCTATTCCGATGGAAGCAGTTCCACTTATAGTAGTGAATTGAGCAACTATAAGTGCTACTACAGCAATTACTACTGGTGGTATAAATACTTTATTTTTTAGTTTATCAGCTTGTGCCTTAGCAAATTCTCCATCAAGAGGTTTTGCTGGTAACATTTTAACTTGCTTAGTAAGTGTTAAGCATCCAAGGACGACAAGTAAAACACCAACGATATTTGCAGGGATGTAAGGACCAGCTGCAAATATAATACCAAGGATTGTCCAGAAAATTGCAGTACCAATTCTTGCTTTGTGTTCTTTGTTTGTAAAAGTGTATGCTGCAAGGGAAATCATTAAGAATCCGATTAGTGCATAGAACACTTCTAATAAAAAGTTTGATAATGCTTGCATATCCATAAATGATTCCTCCTCTATTTATCTTTCTTAGAATATTTTCTTGCTAATGATTTATCTAACATATGGTTTTGAACTACTACCATTATGAATAAGATAACTGCTACTGGAACAGAAGCCATTGCTACACTCATTCCCTCAACCGCATACCCCTGCTCGCTTAGTGTACTTGCAATAAGAAGTACTCCTGAACTAGCCATAAATAGGTTTTGTCCGAAGAAGTTTCCGAAGTTTTCCGCAGCAGCAGCAGCAGCTTTAATTTTATCTTCATCTTCTTTATCGATCTTACCAAGGGTGTTAAAGGCAGCACCTTGTGCCATTGGGTTAACTAGAGGTCTAACAAATTGAGGATGTCCGCTCATTTTTATTGATAGAGCAGCAGCAATTTGTCTTACTAAAGCGTAAACCGTAAGTAATTTTCCAGCAGAAAGAGATTTTGCTTTACTTATTAGTGTAGCAGCTCTTTCTTTAAGTCCAAATCTTTCACACATACCAATTACAGGTAGAGTTAAGATGAAAAGAGTGATAGCTCTTTGAGCTACGAAAGTAGAACCAAGGATAGTTAATATTTCGTTAATGCTTAATCCAGAAACAAGTCCTGTTAAAACACCAGCCGAAAGTACAACTGCGATTGTATCTAATTTCAGTGTAAATCCGATAACAACAATTAAGATACCAATTAATTTAATCATTTTTATTCCTCCCATCAAGGTATAGTTATGTCCTTTGTATTATATACTCAATGAATAAATAATTCTGTATACCTAGATACAGACAAGGTATATTGAGAATTTTGCGTAATTGAGAAAAATGTAATAATATTGAATTGAAATACTTATAGTGTTATTATTGTAATAACAAGTTTTGATAAATGAGGATTACACATATATATATATTAGAAACTCATTCTCAAGAACAGTCGAATGAGTAAGTTCGAGAGCTAAATCACAGATTTAGATTCTCATTTATAGTAGAAGATTGATTATATGGGAGGAGAAAAATTATGGGTAAGATAATATTAACTATAATAATAACGGCTATATTATTAATTTTTGCAGTGTTTTATTTTTTGACTGCAATGGTTGTAGCGGCAGAATCAATTTTGTCAGCTAAGATTTTTGGAATCATTTTGATGCTTGTGATTATTTTTGTTGGTGGGGCAATAATTTATAATATGATAGAAAGAATAAAAGAAATTAAAAGGGGTGACGAAGATGATATTAGTAAATACTAACTACATCACAGGAAAAGAATTAGAAATGCTAGGCATGGTTAAGGGGTCAGTAGTTTGGTCTAAAAACATAGGTAAAGACATCATGAGTGGTTTAAAGACCTTTGTTGGAGGAGAAATCACAGGATACACAGAAATGATGAATGAAGCAAGAGCAATATCCACGAAGAGAATGAGTCAAGAAGCAGAAGGCCTTGGAGCTGATGCTGTTGTAAATATTAGATATGCAACTAGCTCTATAATGAATGGAACTTCTGAAGTTATTTGTTATGGAACTGCGGTGAAGTTTATTTAACAATTTAATATGAAGAATTCAATTCGTTATCAATGTAAATTATAAAAGCTAACTATCTGACCCGAGGAATCTTCGTATCAGATAGTTAGCTTTTTAGCATGTTTTTTTATGCCACACAGCTCTTTTCTCTAAGCTGCTTTTGGATTTTATAACTTAGACCACTTCCTACGGTTCTTGCTGGGATTGGAAGAGTTTCACCAGTTATTTCATGTTTAAATATGGCATGGTCTCCCTTTTGTCTTACAAGTTTAAAATTCATGGATTCGGCTAACTGTGATATACCTCTGTAATCAAAGATTTTCAAGTAGTTATTTTCATTAACTGCATTGATTAGCAAGGAATCCTGTTCCTCTATCATAGAGTTTTTCATGGTTTCATGTTTCTCAGGCTTCAGACGCCTTTCACGTATGAAATCCGCTATAAAATTCAAATCAAGATGAAATTCATCAAATTGTATTTCTATATAGTCTGAATATATCTTCAGGGTGCTAAAGTAGAGATGCTCAAGTTTTTTCACCTCAAGGAGCCAGCGTTTATTTGTGGTTTCTATATCTATATGTGAAGGAATATTTCTTGAGATACTAATAAGTGGAAAAATATAATCAAATACTATATCTTCTGAGTTCTCAATGGCTGTCTTATAGTTTTCTAATGTGTTGTTATTTTTCACAGTTAAAGATTGTAAGGACTTTTCAATTTGGGTGTATTTTGAGTCCTCATCCATAAATTCATCTTGGATTAAGGATAGCATTAAGTTGGATTCGTTTTTACATTCCGTTATGTCAGCATCGAAAATGTCCATAGTATCTAAAATGAGACTATAAATATAATTGTTACTAAGCTCTATTAAATCATCAAATGTACAAATGCTGTAAAGCCTATCTTCTATAAGTTGTTTTAACATGACTCTTTTCATATACAACAAATCCTTTCTTTTACCAATTTACCTGACCCGAGGATTCATCGCCTCAGCTTTATGACATCTGACCTGACCCGAGGATTCTGCGGAGGAGCTTTTGAAGTTGAATTATTCAACAACATTAACCTCCTTTCCTAGTATTCGCTCTAGATGTAGTTTAAACCTTTGATTTATTACATTAAGTTTGAATTTAGAGTCAACTTTTAAGGTAATTCCACTAGAAGAGTCGTCTATGACGGCATCAACAAACCAGGTTTGATAGGCTACTTCTCCAAAGGAGTTAAAAAGCTTTTCATGGAGGAGGCTAGGAAAGGAAGGTGGGATGGGGGGAGTAGCGGGAGAAGGTTCTCCTTGTGCGGCTTTTTCTAGTACATTCCCTTCTCCGCGTTCTTCCCATTCTTCCCATTCTTCCCCATTCTTAGAGTTATTTAAATTATTATAATTATTGTTAGTGTCCACACTGATGTCCATAGAGTTGACCATAGGGTTATCCATACTATTGACCATATCGTTGCCCCTAGTGATGCCCACACTGTTGTCCATACTGTTATCCATTATGTGGGGACACGATGGGGACTGTAACGGGGAGGACGTTGGTGACAATGTAGGGGGCACTGTGGTGGATTCATCTTCATAAAAACCTTGAAACTCGTTGTAATTACTTAGGTTGATAGTTGTCCCTATTTTTGAGGAAGCGAAAGAAATCATTGAATCTTTTTCAAGTAAATCTAGGAACTTCTTCACAGTTTTCTTATCAACATCCCATGATTTCGATAGTTTAAGTATAGAGGTGTGGATACTGCCTCTCTTCACAAGCAATAAATCATTGCCTATACAAATTTTCCTGTCACTATGATTTGCTTGAAGCAAAAGATCAAGCCACCATTTTAGTTTATTTCCATCCTCCCATATCCAATTTCTACGGATAGCTCTATGAAGCTTTATCCAACCCATCTCCATTTTGTACACCCCTTTGATAAAATTTCGTTAATAATCCACTTATCTCAATTATCTAACGCACCAAATGAAAAGAACGCTTAGGAGTTCCTCTTCCATTTTGAATTTAACATTTTCAAATATAAATTTGAATTAATTAACAAGGCCAATTTCCCTAAATTTATTTAACAAAAATTCTCTCCCCTTAGCTGTCCACATTCGGTTATATACTACCTTTCCATCATCTAGAATTGACTGCTTTAAGCTGGTATAGCCCAGGGGTGCATACTTAGCGGTAGGAACCCAGCTATCGTTACATTTATATTGAATCTGCATTTCTTCTAAGAGAATATTTAACTTTAAGGCACTGGTAAAGCTGATTTCCTTAGCTATTTCTGTGGTAGTAAAAAGCTTATCCTGATGAATGAGTAAATTTCTCTGTTCTTCTGCGATAAGCCTTCCATGGCGTTCCTCTTGAAGTTTTTTAGCAACCTCCACTAGCATTTCAGGATTCTGAAGAAGTTCATCAGCTGCATAAAGACCGTGGTTTCTGATAGAGGGAATTACAGCAGAGGTTATCCAGCGTTTAAAGTCTTTTGATTTTTCAAGATTACTTCTTAGAATTAAGGTGTAGAGGCCACTTTCGTTAATTATAACCATACTTCTGTTTTGACCAACCAAATTTACTAAAGTTGCCATTTTATCTTCTTCATCAACATGAGTTCTTATAGCATAATTGGTATCAGTATATCCAAGGTTTTCAGCTACATCTTTCCCAATAAACCAAGGCTCACCATTAATATCTATGGTTCGTACCTGGCCAAATTCATCGTTATGGAAGATGGTAACAGTATTTGTAGTGATGTTTGAGGCTGAATCTGTAAAAGTAGATTGTGTCAAATGAATCACTCCTTTATTTTAATAATTTTCAATATATTTACATAAACTCATTATAGAATCACAGCTATAAATATGCAATAGTAAATTCAAAATTGTACTAAAATATTTATTTTATGCAAGCATTGACAATAAAATACATAAAAGGTATGATTAAGAGGAATAAAAGTTGTACTTAAGAAATTGTATAAATATAACTTGGACTTGAAGAATTACTGCCAAGCAATTTAATAAATAATCATATGTTGATTTAAAATATAGAATTAATAATTAAGGAGGAAAATAGTAATGACATCACAAGAAAAACTAAAGTCTCTAAGAAAAGAACGAAAGCTGACAACCTATGAGTTAGGTCAGCTTTGTGGAATGCCACAATCAACAGTAAGCAAGCTAGAGAATGGCAAAAGACGATTAGATTTAAAGGCGTTGACTAAGTTAGCAAAAGCTTTAAATGTTAATGTTAATGAATTACTTGAAGATGAAAAGGAAGTTGAGAAAACTAGTACACAGATTGATGAAATAAGTGAAAGTTCTGTTGAAGTACAAAATAGAATTAACGGCGAGGAGATGAAGGATGTAACAAGAGAAGTTAATGACATTATGAGTAAGTTTTACTCTCAAGAAGGGGGACCATTGTTTTTTAATGGAGCTTTGCTTGAAGGAGAGAATGTGGAAATGCTTGAACATGCATTAATGGTGGCATTGAGAGCTTTGAAGGAAAGAAATAAAAATAGGATGAATAAAAAGTAAAGGTAAGTTTAGTAACTTGGAAAATAAGATGTGACTAGTCGGAAATGTAAGTTATAACAAGAAAATAAATATTTTAATAAACTTTGAGGAGAGTGCTATTTTGAAAAAATATATTATTAACCAGGTAAATGAGCTTGTGAATACTTACAATACTAGGGACCCATTTGAATTGGCAGAGGCGCTGGACATACTTGTTATGCATCAACCTTTGGGTAAGGGAATGGATGGCTTATTTGTAGGAACCCGTGAAGGTAATATTATTATTATAAACGATAGCGTAAGAGCAGAGAAGGAGCCTTTTGTAATAGGACATGAACTTTCACATGCAAACCAACATAATAATCCATCAGCTTTTACAAGACGGAATAATCCATACAGTAAAAAGAATTTGCTAGAGAGTGAGACTCATATTTTTACTGCTGAATTACTTATTGATAAGGCGTTCTTTCTTAAATGTGAGGGTAAAACCATAGGAGAAATATCTGGACTGACAGGTATACCTGAAAATATACTTAATGATAAATATGAGGAAGTTTTTAAGCGTAAAGGTGAGTTTCAAAGTTAAAATATTTAGTGGTGAAGGCGAGTTCCTAAGTTAAAATATTTAGTGGTGAAGGTGTGTTTTTATGAACTATTGTCAGTATGTGGAGTATCTTTTGAAGAATTATAATGGTTTAAACCAGGAGATAAAGGATTTTAAAGTACTTCTTGAGGAGAGAGTTTATTGTACAGAGGAAGAAGTTATTGAAGGATTGGCATTTAAAAGATCTATAGGGGAAAAAGTTCAAAATAATAATATTAGTGATAGAACACCAACCATAGCCATGATTTATAAAGAAGTTATGAACCAGGAAAACACAAGTGGTGTAAGTGAGCTTCAGAAAATTATAACTGCTAGTGAAAGAGAGCTGAGAAAACTTGAGAGTGCCCTCTCAAGACTAAGCACCGAGGAAAATAAAATTCTTAAGTCTTTATATTTTGAAAAGAGAACCTACAGAGAAGTCAGCCTTAGCCTCTCCATAAGTGAAAGCACTTTAAGTCGTCGCAGAAGGAAGGCTATAGGGTACATAGCAGGGGTATTTTCCATTATGTACATTGCTTAAAGGTAGTAATGAAATAAAATTTATAAAAATATTGTAGATAAATTTTCAGTGGAAGATTTCAAGTGGCTAATAAATAATTTTAAGGTACTTCATACACAAGATGGAAAGTATGTTTTAGATGAAACAAAAAAAACTAGGGGAATAGAATTATAAAATCAAAATCGTTAACTAGTTTGTATTTTATTAAATCTTTCGATATGTTTAAGATAAATTTTGTGAAAATAAGAGGACCTTAAGCTAGTCCTCTTATTTTATCGATATTCTAAGAATGTTCCATTGAAGTTGATTTAATATGCCTTACAAATAGGAATTTGATGAGATGATGGAGGAATGCTAAATGGTTTTATTAGTTGTAGATACACAAAAATTATTAGTTAATAGTGAATTACATGGTTTTGAAAATTTTATTAAGAATATTAGGGAGTTAATCGATACAGCAAGAACAAATAGTATAGAAATAATATATGTAGTACATGATGGCGGAGTAGAAAGTGATTTGACTGACGGCAAAGACGGATTTGAAATTTATGAATATTTTAAGCCTATGAAGCATGAAAAAGTGTTTGTGAAAAATGTAAATAGTTCATTTCGAGGAACTGGTTTGTTAGAATATTTAAGAGGGAAGAATGAAAATGATATAATTGTTGTTGGGCTTCAAACTGATAAATGTATTGATGCTACCATAAAGTGTGGTTTTGAGCATGGATTTAATATGATTGTACCAAGTTATGCTAACTCAACTGTTGATAATGATTTTATTAATGGAGAGCAAAGTTATAAATATTACAATGAATTTATGTGGAAGGATAGATATGCTGAATGCATGTCTATGGATGAAGTAATTAATAGGATTAAGCTTTAAATTCCACTTTGGAGGTGAATTGAAATGAATTTAAGATTAGCTAATATGAATGACTTACCAAAAATCAAAGAGATATATGAAAAAATAATTGATAATATGAACAAAAGCAACATAGAGATTTGGGATGAAATTTATCCATGTGAGTTTTTTGGTGATGATATTGAAAATAATCGTCTTTATGTTTTAGAGGAAAACAATGAGATAGTTTCTGCTTTTGCTTTAAGCAATACAAATGCAGGAGAAGCATATGGGAAGTGGGAAAACAAAGATAAAAAAGCATTATATATTGATAGATTTGGTGTTAGTGTCAATTATTCAAGAAAAGGAATTGGCAGTTTGATGATTAATAAGGCTATTGATATTGCAAGAGAGAATGGTGCTAAATATTTAAGGCTTTTTGTAGTTGATATAAACAAGCCTGCAATAAATCTATATTTAAAGAATGGATTTAAACAAGTTGATGGAGTCTATAAAGAAAGAATTGACGATGATATTGTTTTATATGAACTAGGGTTTGAAATAGAAATATCAAGCTAATCGTTAAATTCCAATTTACCAAATAGATTTAAATAAAATATCGATTTTATCATAAAAAAAATTGTAAAAGTAAAGCTGATTGAATTTATATTCGATTGGCTTTTTTTACTTTCTAAGAATATACCAATGTCAAAACTTCTAATTTGTTTAATGGATTAATTTTGAATAAGTATATTTTAATGGTAAAATAGGTGTGAGCAAGTAATGAATACTCGTAGTATAAGACGAGTTAGTGTGATTTTTAAACTACTCGATAAATAGGAATTTAACAGTTAAATTAAATGATATCTAAAACTATTCTTTATGTTATTTTAAAATAAAATTTATTGAAATAAAAGTCTTAATAATACAATGAATTTATTTAAGACTTTTTCATTGTACATATATAGCTAAAACCATTGAAAAATCAATAATGCAAAGGTTCTTTGCATACAAAAACACGATGCAAAAGATAGATTGCTAGACTTAGTGTAACTATGAATTTATGCTATAAATTAAGGAGGGAATTATGAGAGTCGGAGATGAGATATTTAAAATTAGGAAAGAAAAAGGAATGACACAAGAGGAATTTTCTAAATTATTTAATGTTACAAGACAAACTGTTTCAAATTGGGAAAACAAAAAAAGTTATCCTGACCTACAAACATTAGTTAATATTAGTGATAAATTTGATATTTCTCTTGATGTATTATTGAAAGGAGATAATGAAATAGTGAAAAATTATAGCGAACGAATTAAGCAGAGTAAAATTTTAAAAAATATTATTAAATGTATTGGGGTTATAGTTATTTTATTACTTGTATTATTTATTACATTTATAGTTATTTGGCGTAGTACAGAAAAAAAAGAACTTCAGTATTTTCAAGCTGGTTTACAACAGGAAGGATTTAAATTTGATGAAAAATTAGGATATTATTATTTGGAAGAGGATAATATAATTTATAATCTTGCTAATTGGACTGAATTAAATTTATTTGATTTTAATATGGATGGAGTAGTTGATGCTGAAATAAAGGGACAAGATATTTCTATGAGAATAGTTTCCAAAGATTGGATAGCTGTGAAACTAGGTCATAGTGACACTATAGAGGTAGATAAGGATGGAAACATTATTAAAGGGAGTGTCGCTGATAAACACAAGGTCTTATATGAGGAGATGAAAGAAAATATAAATTCAATGGTTAAAAAAGGATTAGAAATTTACGCTTCTGTATACAAAGAAGAATAAAAGATAAATAAAAATATTTTAATAATTGTACTAAATTATATTTAATAAATAGGGAGTTTGACTATTAATAAGTAAAAAGAGAATTTGAAATAGAAAGGCTAAATTTTAGCTCTTCATTTTTACCTATTAACTGCTCGATAAATTCCAATTTATCAATTAGATTTTATGAACAATCTTAGATTAATACGAAGATCTATAAATTCCAATTTGGATAATAGATTTAAATAAAATATCGATTTTATCATTAAAAAAATTGCAAAAGTAAAGCTGATTGAATTTATATTCAATTGGCTTTTTATTTTATAAGGCATAATAAAGATTCGAATTTATTTTATGGATTATTTTTGAATAAGTATATTTTTATGGTAAAATGGGTGTGAGCAAGTAATGAATACTCGTACATAAGTGCGAACTGAAGATTATAAATATAAGGTGGTGCAAAACATGAAAGTAAGAAA
>DALZNT010000100.1:0-13073 GCA_032005505.1 Clostridium sp.
AGATAAAGTTATTGATAACTTTAACATAGGAACTTTATTTATGCCTAAGGTAGTTGCAAATACAAAAACCTATAATGATGTAGTAACTTCTGCTAAAGGAAAGAATTTATCCTTTACAGCTCCAGTTCCAGGTAACACCTTTATGGTTGGAGAAGCAACATGTACAATATTAGGTCCAAATAGTGAAAAATATAGTGATACTAATGATTACTCTATAGCAATTAAATTGGAGTATGGAGATGTATCCTTTATATTTACCGGAGATGCAGAGAGAATACCAGAAAAAGAAATTTTGGAAAAGGGCTTTGATGTTAGTGCTACAGTTTTAAAGTTAGGTCATCATGGGAGTGATAGTTCTACCAGTGATGAGTTTATGAAAGCTGTAAATCCAAGGTATGCTGTGGTTTCTGCAGGATCCAAAAATGATTATGGACACCCTAGACAGAGTATTCTAGATAAATTTAAGAAAGAAGGCGTTCCTCTTTACAGAACTGATGAACAGGGAACTATTATTGCTACAACAGATGGAAGTGAAGTTAAATTTAATGTAGCGCCTGGAAGTTACAACGGATTTACCTCAGGTAAGAAAGATGAATAAGTAAAAAACATGGCTAATGAACAAAATTTCATTAGCCATGTTTTTTATTTGTTTGGAGTGCTTTTATGTATCAATTAAAGTTAATTATCAATATCAGGAATATCTGAATCCCCATTGTAGGTGTAGTCAAATTCTGCATTAGAAATATTGTTAGCCGCTATAGAGTCAACAACATGGTTTGGCAGAAGTACATAATCCTCAAGAGAATAGGATTTAACTGGTTTTTCACTAGCCTCTAGAAAATCTCTCTCATTAGGTGGATAAGGCTTAGAGTTATTAGTTTTTTTAGAATCATTTGTTGAAGCCATACAAGTTACCTCCTTTGCTAGAAATATTATAATTTAATAGCATCATTAATGAATTTAGTTTGCACTATTCAAATAAATTAATACTAGGTTAAATAAAAATTTTGAAAGAATATATTTTTTAGAGATAATTCTAGAAGAAAGTAGCTTATATAAATCTATTGACATAGTATAATATTAGAATTATAATTATATAAAATATTCATATAAATCGGTGAAGCGAAGTAAGTAGTATTAAAAACAGATTTAAAGAGAGTGGTAGATGGTGAGATTACCGTAGTTATGTTTAGTATGAATGGGTCGCTGAGATACTGGGTGAATTTGTAGTAGCCTTGGTACGTAAGCTCACGTTACAGAGCTAGGATATGATTGTATCTTAATGAGGTGGAGGCTAAGCTTCCAAAATAGGTGGTACCGCGTAATTTTATGCCCTATGGATTAATTTCCATAGGGATTTTTATATTATATTGGAAAATTGAAGGGAGAAGAGATTATGGACGAAAATAAAAAAGTTATTTTAAGTGGAATAAAGCCATCTGGAGACTTAACTCTAGGAAACTATTTGGGAGCTATAAAGAATTGGGTAAAGCTACAAAATGAATATGATTGTTATTTCTTTATTGCGGATTTACATGCTATAACTGTAAGACAGGTTCCTGCAGAGTTAAGAAAAAGAAGCTTAGAGGTTTTAGCAATATATATTGCAGCTGGAGTAGATCCAGAGAGAAATACTATGTTTATCCAATCTCATGTACCAGCACATTGTGAAGCTTCTTGGCTTTTGACATGTAATAGTTACATGGGAGAACTAGGAAGGATGACGCAATACAAGGATAAATCCAAAAAAAGTGAAGGAGATAGCGTAAGTGCAGGATTATTTAATTATCCAGTACTAATGGCTGCAGATGTACTTTTATATCAAGCTGATTTAGTTCCAGTTGGAGTAGACCAAGTACAGCACTTAGAGCTAGCTAGAAATATAGCAGAAAGATTTAATGGAGCTTATAGCCCAACTTTCAAGGTGCCTGATGCTTATGTAGGAAAAGCCGGAGCTAAAATCATGGACTTACAAAACCCTACTAAGAAGATGTCTAAGTCGGAAGAAAATCCTAATAGCTATATATTAATTTTAGATGAGCCAGAGGTTATCAGAAGAAAAATTTCTAGAGCTGTTACTGACAGTATGGGTAAAGTTAGATTTAATGATGAGCAGCCGGGAGTTAAAAACTTAATGACGATATTAAGAATTATAACTGGAATGACTATGGAAGAAATAGAAGCTAAATATGAAGGTCAAGGATACGCTCAATTTAAAAAAGATGTAGCAGAAGCTATAGTTACAGAACTTGAGCCAATTCAAGCTAAAGTAAAAGAGCTTCTAGGTGATAAGAAGCAGTTAGAGGAAATTTATAAGGCTGGAGCTGCAAAAGCTAATTATCTAGCTACAAAAACTTTAAGAAAAATGCAAAAGAAAATTGGATTAGTTCAATATTAAGTGAAACTTTAAATCTTTATCCAAAGGGCACGCGTGATTTAGTTAGTTGAAGTTAAGTGAAAATCTAAATCTTCGATTTAGTTATTCGAACTTACTCTTTGAGCATTCATTTGAACGAATGTGAGAAGAAGTTTCATTTTTTATTAACAAAAGCCCCAATATAAACTTATACTAATGTATGAGCTTATATTGGGGCTTTATTATTGCTTATTTAGACTCAGTATCGTCTTTTAATTCAGCATTTATATTTAAAATTTCAAGGACTTGTCTTGTTCTTTCTTTTGTAGAACCAGCAAGTGGAGTATAAGAAACAGCTTCTGTTTTAAGGAAGGATAAAATTGCATTGTCAACTGCCTTAGCAATATCTTCATCTTGCCATCTAACTCCATCTTTTTCGTATCCAAATTCTCTTCCAACATAGAAAATGTGGTCGTAGTTTTGGATATCCTTGATTGCAAGACCGTAAAGATCCTTAAGAATCTCTATTTCTTTTATGCTACGAGTTTTATCTCCAAGCATAAATCTTGCATAAATATAAGGAACGAAGGTAGCGTAGTCAGTGATTGCATAATCAAAGGCTGAAAGCTCATCCTCTAACTTAAACTGACCAAGATAAATTCCATATTGCTCTGAAATTGTCTCTATCATACCTTTTTCTCTTAAGTAATCTGTGCTGTACTCAGATGCACACCCTACATTTAGTCCAGCAATTTTCATATCTACATAAAGTTGTTGCATAAGAGTGGTCTTTCCACAACGTGGGCCACCTAAAATAGCTACTCTAACAGTCATAATTATAGCCTCCATATTCTAATAGAATATAATTATAACAATAGAATGTGTATATTTCAATAAGAATCCCTTTTAAAAGACATACATTATTTGAGAATTAAATAAAAATGTATGGAGATATGGTGAAAAATGAAGGAATGGAAAATAATTTGTAGTATAATTTTAGTGATTTGATTTTTGAAGAAAAAGGTGTATAATGAAATAATGATTTATAATAAACAATCAGGGAGATGATGTTATGGATAAAAAGATTTATGTAATGCTAAGTCAAACTGGCACATACTTTTCTAAAATGATAAAGTTTTATACCGGATACAACTACAATCATACATCGATAGCCCTAGATAGGGATTTAAGTGAGTTGTATAGTTTCGGTAGAAGAACTAGCTATTTTCCGTTCTTTCCTGGATTTGTTAAGGAGGAAATTAACGGTGGAATTTTTAAATCGTTTAAAATGACAACTTGCAGAGTGTACGAGCTTTCTGTAACAGAAGAAGAGTATAACGAAGTTAAAAAGATAATAGATAATTTTAATAGTGAGTATGATAAGTACAAGTATAGCTTCTTAGGAATATTAGCTATAATGCTGCATATCCCTCATGAAAGAAGATATAGATTTGTATGTTCACAATTTGTAGCCCATGTTCTTAAAGAAGGAAAGATTGTTGAATTCGATAAGCCAGTATCATTAGTTAAACCGGAAGATTTTGATACTATAGATAAAGGTCAAGTCGTGTATACAGGTTTATTAAGTAACTATGCAGTTGGCTAAAAGGTATTATAATTAAATTTTAAATATTTCAAGTAAAAGCAGTAGGAGAAAATCTTGCTGCTTTTTCAGTGGGAAAAATTAAAGATTTTAATAATATTATTTGTGTTTATAACTCTGAATATGTTATTATATAGATTGTGTAAAAAGAGAAAGACTAATAGTATTAGTTTACTTATATATTGAAATTAAAATTTTTACAAAGGAGTTAATGTGATGGCTGATTATATAAATGAAATAGAAAAAAGAAGAACCTTTGCGATAATATCTCACCCAGACGCAGGTAAGACAACACTTACAGAAAAGCTACTTTTATATGGAGGAGCTATTAGACTTGCAGGTTCTGTTAAAGCTAGAAAAACATCTAAACACGCAGTTTCTGACTGGATGGAAATTGAGAAGAAGAGAGGAATCTCTGTAACTTCTTCTGTAATGCAGTTTGGTTATGCTGGATATTGCATAAACATACTAGACACTCCAGGACACCAAGACTTCAGTGAGGATACTTATAGAACTCTTATGGCGGCAGATAGCGCAGTAATGGTTATCGACGGAGCTAAAGGGGTAGAGGAGCAAACTAGAAAGCTATTCCATGTATGTAGTATGAGAGATATTCCTATATTTACTTTTGTAAATAAAATGGATAGAGAAACTAGAGATCCTTTCGAACTAATGGAAGAAATCGAGAATGAACTTGGAATAAAGTCATATCCAATAAACTGGCCAATAGGTACAGGAATGCATTTTAAAGGGGTTTATGATAGAGAGCACAAACAGATTCAGATATTTAAAGCTGGAGATCACGGACAGGTAGAGGTTAGTGAAACAATTATACCTTTAGAAGATGAAGTTACAGCAAGAGAAGCTATAACAGATAGTCTTTATGAAAAGTTACTTGAAGATATAGAACTTCTTGATATAGCTGGAGATGAATTTGATGAGGATAAAGTTAGATTAGGTGAGCTTACACCAGTATTCTTTGGTAGTGCATTAACTAACTTTGGTGTTGAGCCATTCCTTGAAAACTTCTTAAAGCTTACAACTTCACCACTTGGAAGAAGTTCTGATATAGGACATATAGAAGCTACTGATGATAAATTCTCTGCTTTTGTATTTAAGATACAAGCTAACATGAATAAAGCTCACAGAGACAGAATTGCATTTATGAGAATTTGTTCAGGACAGTTTGAAAGAGGTATGGAAGTATTCCACGTTCAAGGTGGGAATAAGATAAAACTTGCTCAGCCTCAACAATTCTTGGCTCAAGATAGAGAGATTGTTGATAATGCATATGCAGGAGATATTATCGGAGTATTTGATCCAGGTATATTCAGCATAGGAGATACGCTTTGCTCACCAAGCAAGAAATTTAAGTTTGAGGGAATTCCAATCTTCGCACCAGAGCATTTTGCTAGAGTAAAAGCTGTAGATACAATGAAGAGAAAGCAGTTCATTAAAGGTGTAACTCAAATTGCTCAAGAAGGAGCTATTCAGGTATTCAAAGAACTTTATATAGGTACAGAGCAAATCATCGTTGGAGTTGTAGGTGTACTTCAATTTGAAGTTCTTGAGTTTAGATTAAAAAATGAATACAATGTTGATATAAAGATGGAAATGCTTCCATTTAGAAATATTAGATGGATTGAAGAATTAGAAGGTAAAGCTGAAGATTTAAGCATAACTAGTGATTCCAAGATTGTTAAGGACTTTAGAGATAGAGATCTTATAATATTCCAAAATGATTGGGGTATTAGTTGGGCTCTAGACCATAATAAAGGATTAGTTCTTTCTAATATAGGTAAGGGCGAATAGTAAATAACTTTATAGAATAATAATGGCATGGGATAATTTTAATTATTCCGTGCCATATTTTATATGGTGTATTGAGTGAATAATGAAAAAGATGATGTGGACTAGCAAAAGTTTAGTATGATAAAATAAAACTAAGGATCTGATAGTGTATTCACTGAAGATAAACTAAGTAAGTAGGGGATAATATGAGTAATAAAGGAAATTCTAATTCAATAAAAAAAATTAAGGCTATGTCCTTAGCACAGATAGGATTAATGGCTGCATTAACCTATATAGCTGCCTATGCAATCATAATACCAGTAGGGCAAAGCGCAGTATTTCATTTAGGTGATGGAGTGTTGTTTTTAAGTGTAATTCTTTTAGGTACAAAAAAAGGAGCAATAGCGGCAACTATTGGTATGGTATTATTTGATTTGCTTTCAGGGTTCTATTTATGGGCACCTTTTACCTTGTTGATTAAGATTGCTATGGCATATACTGCAGGAACTATAGCTTATAGAAAAGGATATAAGGGAGAAAATCTTAGCAATAATCTTTTAGCCTTTATTGCAAGTGGAGTTGTAATGATTTTAGGCTACTTTATTGCAGGAGGAATTTTAAATCACTTTGTTTATGGAATTCCAACATTAGGACAAGGATTTATAATAGCTATAGCTGATATACCAGCTAATATAATTCAAGTAATAGGTGGGATAGCTATAGGGTTACCATTATCACTTTTATTAAAAAAGCATTTAGGTAGATATATAAAATAGAGGTAAGTTTTAAGCTTACTTCTATTTTTTTGTTTTTGGGGAAAACTATTTTAAGATAATAAAATAAAATATTTATGTTGACAAAATAAATTTGAGGGATTAACATAGAGATATACCCCCCCTAGGTGGGAGGGGGTAAGGAGGTGGAGAAATGAGCGAAGAAAGAAATAAAGCTCTTCAACTATTAAAGACAGCTAGAGGTCAAATTGACGGTATTATAAAAATGATAGAAGAAGATAGATATTGTATAGATGTATCAAATCAAATATTAGCATCCCAATCTTTAGTGAAGAAAGCTAATCTAGAGGTTCTTAAAGGGCATTTAAATCATTGTGTTAAGGAAGCGTGTACCTGTGAGAAAAGTGATGTTAATGAAAAGATTAAAGAAATTAACAGTATTCTAGAAAAAATAATTTGTAAATAATTGAGGTGATACTATGGAAAATAAATCTTTTAAAATAGAAGGAATGACTTGCTCAGCCTGTGCAAACAGAGTAGAGAGAGCAATTAAAAAATTGGATGGGGTTGAAAACTCAGTGGTTAACTTTGCTACTGAAACTTTGACCGTAAACTTTGACAAGGAAAAGGTTGGAGTTGATAATATTGAAGCAGCAGTAGTTAAAGCTGGATATGTAGTAAAGAAAAATAGAAAACTACACAACTTTAAGGTTGAAGGTATGACTTGCTCAGCTTGTGCAAATAGGATAGAAAAAGTTACAAAGAAATTATCAGGGGTAGAGAGTTCCTCAGTTAACTTTGCAACAGAAAAACTTACAGTAGTAATGAACGAGGATGAAGTTAGTTATGGAGATATAAAAGCAGCGGTTGAAAAGGCTGGATATAAGCTTATAAGAGAAGAAGAAAAGGTTGAGGCTGGTAAGGAAAAGAAGAAAGACGAAGCCAATAGCCTACTAATGAGATTTATAGGATCATTAGTGTTTTCAATTCCACTTTTAATAATAAGTATGGGACATATGGTTGGAATGCCTTTACCGGAAGTTTTAGATCCGATGGCGAGTCCACTTAACTTTGCTTTAGTTCAATTACTGTTAACTTTACCAGTAATGTTAATTGGGTATAAGTTCTACAAAATTGGAATTAAGAATCTTTTTAGATTAAGTCCTAACATGGATTCACTTATAGCAATAGGAACGTTAGCAGCCGTTGGATATGGAATATTTGCTATATATAAAATTCAAGGTGGAGACCATCAGTATGCTATGCATTTATACTTTGAATCAGCAGCAGTTATTTTATCCCTTATAACTTTAGGTAAATATCTAGAAGCTGTATCTAAGGGTAAAACTTCTCAAGCTATTAAAGCACTTATGGGACTAGCTCCAAAGGCAGCTTCCATTATAAGAGATGGAAATGAAATTCTAGTGCCATTAGAGGAAGTAATGGTTGGAGATATAATTTTAGTTAAGCCGGGAGAAAAGCTTCCTGTAGATGGTGAGGTTATTGAAGGAAGCACAGCTATTGATGAATCAATGCTTACTGGTGAAAGCTTACCTGTAGAAAAAGGTGTAGGAAGTAAAGTAATCGGTGCAAGTATTAATAAAACTGGATTTATTAAATACAAAGCTACTAAAGTTGGTAAGGATACTGCCCTTGCTCAGATAATAAAGCTAGTAGAGGATGCTCAAGGTTCGAAAGCTCCAATAGCAAAATTAGCAGATGTTATATCAGCATACTTTGTGCCAATAGTTATAGGTTTAGCAATTCTAGCCACAGTAGGTTGGTTAATTGCTGGCGAATCACCAGAGTTTGCAATGACTATATTTATAGCAGTACTTGTAATAGCATGTCCATGTGCTCTTGGACTTGCGACTCCAACAGCAATTATGGTTGGAACAGGTAAGGGAGCAGAAAATGGTATTCTAATTAAAGGTGGAGAGGCTTTAGAGGTTACTCACCAACTTAAAACTATTGTATTCGATAAAACTGGTACTATTACTGAAGGAAAACCAGTAGTTACTGATGTTGTAACAAATGGATATTCTGAAAGTGAAATTCTTTCTTTAGCAGCTAGTGCAGAAAAGGGGTCCGAGCATCCATTAGGAGAAGCTATAGTTAAAGGAGCCGAGGAAATAGGCGTAAAACTTAAGAAGATAGGAAGTTTTAATGCCATTCCGGGCCATGGAATAGAAGTTGAAATTGATGGGAAAGATATTTTCCTAGGAAATAAAAAGCTAATGGTAAGAGAGAATATAAATATAAGCGACTTAGGAGAGAAGTCTGACAAATTAGCGTCAGAAGGTAAGACTCCAATGTATATGTCTATAGATGGAAAGTTAGCAGGAATTATTGGTGTAGCAGATACGGTTAAACCAAGCAGTAAAAAAGCTATAGAGACCCTTCATGAGATGGGAATTAAGGTAGCTATGATTACTGGAGATAATAAGAGAACTGCTGATGCTATTGCAAAACAGGTTGGTATAGATATAGTTTTATCGGAGGTTCTACCAGAGGATAAATCAAATGAGGTTAAAAAGCTTCAAGCTAGCGGTGATAAAGTAGCAATGGTTGGAGATGGTATCAATGATGCTCCAGCTCTCGCTCAAGCAGATATAGGAATAGCAATAGGTTCAGGAACAGATGTTGCAATTGAATCTGCAGATATAGTTCTTATGAGAAGTGACTTGATGGATGTTATTACTGCAGTTAAATTAAGTAAAGCAACTATTAGAAATATAAAACAAAACCTATTCTGGGCATTTGGATACAACGTACTTGGAATTCCGGTTGCCATGGGATTATTACACATCTTTGGAGGACCACTTTTAAATCCAATGATAGCTGCTGGTGCCATGAGTTTAAGTTCAGTATCAGTATTAACTAATGCACTAAGACTTAAAAGATTTAAAGCTTAAAATCTAAAATAATAATATAGATTTATAAAATTTAAGGAGGAATAAAAATGAAAAAGAAAATATTAATCGGGGGAATGAGCTGTAATAACTGTGTTGCTCATGTTAAGCATGCACTAGAAGGAATCACAGGAGTATCTGAAGTAGCAATTAATCTAGAAGAAAAATATGCTACAGTTGAAACAGATGTGGATAATTCTATACTAATAGATGCCATTGATGAAGCTGGCTATGATGTAGTTGGAATAGAATAAGAAAAAGGTGCTTTAGAGGGAATTTAAACTCTCTGAAGCATCTTTCTTTATGTTGTTTAAAGAACTTTATTATTTTGTTAATTGGGAATACAATTATGGATAATATAATTTTCCATAAGATGATTAGGATAAGCTTTTGAAGGGTAATAATAAAGAAACGGATACAATAAGATTTAAAAATAAATTTTTAATATTAACTTAAAAGGAGTGATATTAAAAAAGACTATTCATATAAATAAATTAAAATGAAATATAATTTTTCAGAATATTGAAAAAATATTTTATATATTGTATAATTAAATCAGTTAAACTTATTGTATTTTATTAATAAGAAGTTTGGGGGCGTTTAAAATGATTCAAGTATTTTGTAAAGAAAAAGGCTCTGGAAAAACAAAAGAATTAATAAACTTAGCAAACTCCAAGGTTAACACTTGCAAGGGAAACATGGTGTACATTGATGATGACAATAAGATGTTATTAAAAGTAGATAAGAGCATAAGATTTATCTGCGCAAATGATTTCAATATCCATAATTACAAGGATTTTTATGGATTTATCTGTGGCATAATTTCTAAGGATTATGATGTGGAAAGTATCTTTATTGATGGAGTTTTAAGTGATGTATGTAGGGATCAACATGATATTAATGAAATACTAAGTAAATTAGATTATTTATCAGACAAATTTAAAATAGACTTTTTTGTGAACATTAGTTGGAGAGAAAATAGCATACCAGATACTATTAAAAAATATGTTGTTTAGAGAAAATTTGTATTTTCACTTGCAAAGTAGTAATAATGATAGTAATATGTATTTAAAATATAATATTTAAAAGACGATGATGAAAAGAAGTACCTTAGATAATTTTTAAGAGAGCTGATGGTTGGTGAGAATCAGTAGAGGACTTAGGGAAATACATTTTTGAGTCTTAGGCTGAAATAGTAGTAGGCTGTTACGGGTTCCTGACGTTATTAAGGAATGAGAAAATTTAAATTGATATTAATAATTTAAGTTTTGAATTTGGGTGGTACCACGATATTTTCGTCCCTAGTATATTTATATACTAGGGACTTATTTTTTATATTGTTAAGAAATATAAAAGGGAAATTAGTAGATGCTTAAGAATATAGACATATAAATATATTGACAATAAGCATAAGAAAAATTAGGAGGATATTATGAGTAATAATGTATATGACGTTTTAAAAGAGCGTGGGTTCTTAAAACAGTTAACTCACGAAGAAGAAATGAAAGAAATATTTTCAAAGGAAAAAGTAACTTTCTATATAGGTTTTGACCCTACAGCAGACAGCTTGCACATTGGTCACTTCATTGCTATGATGTTCATGGCTCATATGCAACAGGCTGGTCATAGACCGATAGCACTTGTTGGTGGGGGAACTGCTATGATAGGAGATCCATCAGGAAGAACAGATATGAGAAAGATGTTAACTAAAGAAGATATAGACCACAATATATCTTGTATAAAGAAACAACTTTCAAGACTTATAGATTTCAGCGATGGAAAGGCTATCCTTGAAAACAATGCAGACTGGCTATTAGATTTGAATTATGTAGAATTTATAAGAGATATAGGAATGCACTTCTCAGTTAATAGAATGCTTACAGCAGAGTGCTTCAAGCAAAGATTAGAGAAGGGGTTATCGTTCTTAGAGTTTAACTATATGTTAATGCAAGGATATGACTTCTTAGTTTTAAATCAGAAACACAACTGTACGATGCAACTTGGTGGAGATGACCAATGGTCAAACATTTTAGCTGGTATGGATCTTATAAGAAGAAAAGAAAGTAAATCAGCTTATGGTATGACTTGTACACTTCTTACTAAAAGTGATGGAACCAAAATGGGGAAAACTGCTGGTGGAGCTGTATGGCTTGACCCTGAGAAATTCTCACCATTTGATTTCTATCAATACTGGAGAAATGTTGAAGATGCAGACGTTGAGAAGTGTTTAAGCTTACTAACTTTCGTACCAATGGACGAAGTTAAAAGACTTTCAGCTCTTGAAGGTTCTGAAATCAACGAAGCTAAAAAGGTTCTAGCATATGAGGTTACAAAGCTTATTCATGGTGAATCAGAAGCTGAAAATGCTAAGAAGGCTGCAGAAGCATTATTTAGTGGCGGAGCAGATATGAGCAACGTTCCTACTGTAGAAATTAGTGAAGATATGAAAAATGGAGCAATCCTAGATATAATAGCATCTACAGGGATAGTACCATCTAAAAAAGAAGGTAGAAGACTGATAGAGCAAGGTGGACTTACAATCAATGATATTAAAATTGATGATATAAGTGCTACTTTTAATGAAAGCTATGTTGAAAAAGATGGATACGCGCTTATAAAAAGAGGTAAGAAGAAGTTCTATAAATTAGTTATAGCTTAGTAAAATATATGAAGTTCATTCTTGTATTCTTTAAAATGAGTAACTTCAACTGAATAAATTAAAAATTTAGAGTTTCAATTATGAGTATGCCTTTGGCATGCTCATTGTTTTTATGATATAGTATAAGTGTTATGAAATTAATGGTTTGTGTCAATAGTAGATATATGAATATTTTGACTGAAAACCTTGGGAAAAGTAACATATATAATAGAATCATATTTAAATGTGAGCAATGAGTAGAAAACAATAGTAGGTGATATAATGGCATTATATGCAATTGCAGATCTTCATTTGGCATCTTCAGGAGAAAAACCAATGGACATCTTTGGTGAGAAGTGGAGCAATCACCATGAGAAGATAAAAGATAACTGGATGGATAAGGTTACAGAGGAAGACACAGTTTTAATAGCTGGAGATATTTCTTGGTCAATGAAGATGGAACATGGAATAGAAGATTTAGAATTTATAAACAAGTTACCAGGAAAAAAGATTTTTGTTAGAGGAAATCACGATTATTGGTGGACTAGTATCAGTAAACTGAATGCAATGTTTGAGGGTATGAATTTTATTCAAAATAACTTCTTTACCTATGGTGACTATGCCATATGTGGTAGTAGAGGTTGGATTTTAAAGAATAACCCTAAATTTAATGAACATGATAAAAAAATTTATGACAGGGAGCTAATTCGTCTTAAATTATCCTTAGATGAAGCGGTAAAGGCAGGTTATGAGAAACTTATAGTAATGATTCACTATCCTCCAATCGTACCAAATCAAGTAGAAAATGAGTTTACTCAGCTATTTGAGGAATATAGTGTAGAAAAAGTAATTTATGGACATCTTCACGGGTGGGGTCTTGCCAATGTATTTGAAGGCGAGCATAATGATGTAGAGTATATTTTAACATCTTGTGATTATATACACTTTAATCCAATAAAGATTATGGAGTAGATTTTTATAATATAAATATATAAATATTCTTATATTTGCATAAGAGTAAAATAAAATTAATTTTAAA
>DALZNT010000101.1:0-12917 GCA_032005505.1 Clostridium sp.
AATAGATAAATAATAAATAGTATAAGTAAGATATTACTAAGGAGGAGAGAATATGCTTTTTAATAAGGCTATAAGATGTGTAGAGTTTGTGAGAAGACCTAATAGATTTCAAGGGTATGTAATGATAGATGGTAAAGAAGAATTAGTTCATGTACCTAATACGGGAAGATGTAAAGAAATATTAATTCCAGGATGTAAGGTTTTAATAAGGGCTGAGGATGGAGCTAATAGAAAGACAAGATTTAGTCTAATAGCTGGTTATAAAGGCAATAAATTGATAAATATAGATTCTCAAGCTCCAAATAAAATTGTAGAAGAAGCGCTAATAAATAAAAAGATTAGTGGTTTAGAAAAATATACTGAAGTATATAGAGAAAAGACTTTTGGAAATAGTAGATTTGATTTTAAATTACTCAATGAAGAGGGAGAAGAATACTATTTAGAGGTTAAGGGCGTTACATTAGAAGAGGATGGAAATAGTAGATTCCCTGATGCACCTACCGAACGTGGGAGAAAGCATTTGTTAGAATTAATAGATGTTAAAAATACTGGAAGAGGTGCAGGGGTAATATTTGTTATTCAAATGGAAGATATAAAAACATTCAGTCCAAATGATGAAACAGATAGAGCTTTTGGGGATGCATTAAGATTTGCTAAAGAAAATGGTATTGATGTGTTTGCATATGGATGTGAGGTTAGTGAGACATCCATAGAATTAAAGGACCCTATAGAAGTTATATTATAAATTAATAGAAGTTAAAACTAAAAAAACTACCATTGTCAAATCAATGGTAGTTTTTTATCTTTATTATTTTGATCGTACCAGTATAACTTTTAATATATTATCAATATAAGATACTTCAGCTGTGTCTATCATCATACCTATTAAAGCTAATTCAGAATAAAAATTTTCACTGCCATTTAGTTCCCAGTAATACTCCTCTATATCCTGTCTTCTAGGAGTATTTAAGAGTGTTGTTAGCTTACTAATATTTTTATCAGTAAGATTTGGGTTAAATGAACTAAAACATATGATGACAGCATCTTCCTGAGTTTTAAAGTCGATGTGTATATCATTACAGCCTATACTAGTTAAATAACTAGTAAATTCACTAAGTAAGCTTATATTTCTTTGACGTAGATGTTTCATAGCTAAATTTCCTTTCTAAATGCAGTTATTAATGGTACTAGGAACATACATACTAGACCACCGGCAAAACCGTTATTATATAATATCATTCCACCATGTAGGTATGAAGTATTCATAACTATAGCAGCATGTAACATTCCAGCAACAATACCCCATATTGGTCCGAAAGAACCAGCTATAGGAGCAAGTGTAGTACTGAAAAGAAGGGCTAGCATAACACTTGGTGAAGTCATTTCAAAAACGTTCAGCGTTGTGCATAATATAACACCAACCATTATTGGAATAATATTTCTAAGGTGTTTACCAAAGGCCCCAAAACCAACAATGGTTAGTATACCACCAAGTGTAGGACCATTCAAGTCGCCTTTTAAAAAGACTACAAGATATAGTGAAAATAATCCTAAAATACCCATATTCATAAGGGTTGCACCTTCACCAAATAAAAAATAAAAATCTGTTATTAGCTTACCAGAACATTTCTTAAACTTTCGCATATTTTCAAAACTTTTACCATTAAGATAGAACCCTAAAACTATCATGGCTATAAATATCATTGAAAAGATTATGGTGAAGTGGACATTATAACCAGTTAACCATTGAAGTCTAGTTTCAAAGTCAATCCCAAATGCTCTTAATACTGACATTAGTACTGTACCTATAAGACCAGCAGCTAAACCTATATTATATAAGCTATAACCTTGGTGTAATCTTATACAAGCTGATGCTACAGGTGGTAATAAAAATCCTGTGATTGAACTTATTATAAATCCAATTACTAGAGCCGGAAATCCTGATAATGAACCACTAGCTATTACTTGAACAAATGAAGGAGAAAGTGTGGTGCCGAATATTGAGGCTACAATATATTTTGAGAAATTTTCTTTTTGAAACTTAGAATATAGCCACACTCCAAATATAATTGGCCAAATATTGAAGATGTTTTTACCAAAAAGGGAGAACCCAGCTACAGTAAATATACCTGCGATTATGGTACCAGATGGTTTAACATCTAAAATCAAAAATAGTATTACATAGATGATAATAAGAAGGGCACAGTTTACAAATGTAGCACCAATGCCACCTACGGCCATATAGTCTGTTATTAGAATATCAGGACTTAGAATAATTTCTTTTAATCCCAATAGAATCTCACTAGGTGAATTAAAGAAAAATGATATGAGTATTAAAATCCCACTAAGGTATAAAAACAATTTATACGGCAACGAAATTTTTGAGGTAAAGTCTTTTATAATAATCAGCTCCTTTGTTGTTGTTTACACTATAAAAAGAAAGGTGTATAGTTATAGTGTATAGATAAGGCTTTACTTGTCTATTATAACAACTTTGCACCTATATAACTATAATAAATACAGTTGTTTGATAATAAAATTAATTTTAATTTATGATGAATAATTTGATTAACTAGTTAATAAATATGTGATGAAATTAAAACTTAAGATATGAAAGAGGTAACTTAGAATGGGAATGGATATAGTTGTATTTAACTGCGAGAAATGTCCTGATTTTAAACAGGGCAAGTGTGACGGAAAAGAAATTAGCTGTATGTGTCAGAAATGTCCAAGAAACTTGGGGCAATGTTTGATAGTTAGATATTGTAGAGAGACTGAATCAGTTTTGGATTGCTTTGATTACTAGGACTAACATAGGTATAAAAAAGGACAGATTGAAGAATATATAAGTAAAATATATATTTAGGAGTGTTCTATATGAGATTGACTAGTGAAATTAAGCAAAGAATAGCTCAAAACTGTTCCATGTATAATCAAAGAAGCTATTATCCAGATAAAGTTCTTTTGCAATTAGAACAGAGCTGTAATAATTGTGAAAATTTTGTAAGAGGACATTGTACTAAAGAGGTACTTGACGATATATATGCAAATATTAGGCTTACTTAAGCCTATATTTAAATTTAATTTACAGAATATTTTTAATCTTAAGTTGATGAGTTTGAAATTAAATGTTAAAATGTAATTGATTTCAAGTTAATTACATAAATATATTTACTTAATTTTAGGAGGTTTAATTATGCATAAGAAATTATTTATACCAGGACCTGTGGATGTTGCACAAGATGTTTTAGAAAAAATGGCATTGCCAATGATTGGGCACAGAAGTAAGGAGGCATCAAGAATCCAAAGACAGATTAGTGATTATATGAGAGTAATATTTAATACAAAGGAAGAAATCCTACTTTCAACTTCTTCAGGAAGTGGACTTATGGAAGGTGCTGTTCGTTCATGTACTGCTAAGAGGGCTGTAATTTTCTCAGTAGGTGCTTTTGGTAAGAGATGGTATGAGATGGCAGTAGCAAATAATGTACCTGCAGATATGATTGAATCTGAATGGGGACAACCTACTACTCCAGAGATGGTAGAAGAAGTATTAGCAACTGGTAAATATGATTTAGTAACAGTAACTCAAAATGAAACTTCAACTGGAATTATGAATCCAATGGATGAAATTGCAGAAGTAGTAAAGAAATATCCAGACGTAATATTCTGCGTAGATGCTGTAAGTTCAGCAGCAGGAACAGAGCTTAAGGTAGATGAATGGGGAGTAGATATTTGTATAACTTCCACTCAAAAAGCTATAGGACTTCCTCCAGGAATGGCAGCTTGTACTTTCTCTAAGAAAGCTGTAGAAAGAGCTAAGACAGTTCCACATAGAGGTTTATACTTAGACCTTCTAGGATTGTATGAGTATATTCAAAAGAAAGATTATCAATATCCTTCAACTCCATCTCTTTCTCACATGTTTGCTCTTGAATATCAATTAGATAAGATGATAAACAAGGAAGGTCTTGAAAATAGATTTGCAAGACATATTGAAGGTGCTGAGATAGTAAGAGCTTGGGCTAGAAAATATTTTGAAATATTACCAAATGAGAAATATATGTCTAATACTTTAACTACTATAAAAAATACTAGAAATATTGATGTAGCTGCATTAAACAAGGCTCTTGGAGAAAGAGGCTATCAGATTTCTAATGGTTATGGAAAATTAAAGGACAAGACTTTCAGAATAGCTCATATGGCAGAGAGAACACCAGATGAGTTAAAAGAGTTATTAGTAAATATAAATGAAATATTAGGGCTTGAAGATTAAAAATTTTATCTAGGGGGGATTTGTTATGGTAAGAGTACTTGTTACTGACGGCATGAATAAGGATAGCATAGAAGTTTTAAGAAATAGTGGCTATGAAGTAGTTGAGAAGTTTTATGAACCAGATGAATTAGGATCTGCATTACAAGAGTTTGATGTAGTTGTAATTAGAAGTGCTACAAAAGTTAGACAACCTAATATAGATAAAGCTTTAGAAACTGGAAGATTGAAACTTATAATTCGTGGCGGTGTAGGTGTAGATAACATAGATGTAGCTTATGCAACTTCTAAAGGAATTAGAGTTGCTAATACTCCAAATTCAAGCAGTGCTTCTGTTGCTGAACTTGCCCTTGCTCATATGTTCGCAGTATGCAGATTTGTTAATATTTCTAACGTTACTATGAGAGAAGGAAAATGGGAAAAGAAAAAATATAATGGTATAGAGCTTGGAGGAAAGACTCTAGGGCTTGTTGGCTTCGGAAAAATTTCGAAATCTCTTGCTGAAAAAGCTAGTGCTTTAGGTATGAAGGTTATATATACAAATAGACATGGAAAAGTTGAGGGTTATGATCAATATGAGTATTGTACTTTAAATCAGTTAATTTCAAAGTCTGATTTTGTATCCCTTCATATACCATTTATAAAAGAACAGGGTGTTGTAATAGGAAAAGAGCAATTTGAAATGATGAAGGATGGGGCTGTGTTAATTAACTGTGCTAGAGGTGGTGTTGTTGATGAAGCGGCATTACTTGAAGCATTAGATAATGGAAAATTAAGAGGTGCTGGAGTGGATGTATTTGAAGTTGAACCAGCTACAAATACTGCTTTAATAAATCATCCAAAGGTTTCAGTTACTCCACATATAGGAGCAGCTACTAAGGAAGCTCAAACAAGAATTGGAGCTGAGATAGTTCAAGTAATCTTTGACTTCTTTAATAAATAATCAAAATCTAAGGAGGAAATATTAATATGGCAGTAGTAAGACCTTTTAAAGGTATCAGACCAACAAAAGAATTAGTTGATAAGGTTGCAGCCCTTCCTTATGATGTTATGAATACTGAAGAAGCTAGAGATATGGTTAAGGGAAATCCTCATTCATTCCTTCATGTAGATAAGGCTCAAATTGATTTACCAGTTGAAACTAATCAATATGATGAGATAGTTTATAAGACTGCTAGAGGAAATCTAGATAATATGAGAGCAGAAGGAACTTATATTCAAGATGGAGCTCCATGTATGTATGTATATAGACAAGTTATGGATGGAAGGGTTCAAACAGGAATAGTTGGATGTACTTCTATCGATGATTATATGAATAATATAATTAAAAAACATGAGCACACTAGAGCAGAAAAGGAAAAGGATAGAATTAACCACGTTGATTACTGTAATGCTAATACAGGTCCAATTTTTTTAACTTATAGAAATGTGGGAGAAATCGATGAGATAGTTGCTAAATGGACTGAAGTAGAGCCAGAGTACAACTTTATTTCAGAAGATGGAATTTCTCATATTATATGGGTTATTGATGATTGTGCTACAGTAAGAAGATTAGAAGAATTATTTGGTGGGGTCGAGTATCTTTATATAGCTGACGGTCATCATAGAGCGGCTTCTGCTGTTAATGTTGGTAAAATGAGAAGAGAAGCTGATAAGGATTATACTGGTGAAGAGGAATTTAACTTCTTCCTGTCAGTTATTTTCCCAGCAGATGATTTATATATTATGGACTACAATAGAGTAGTTAAAGATTTAAACGGAAACTCTAGTGAAGAGTTCTTAAATAAAGTAGCTGATAAGTTCCAAGTAGAACAGTATGATGGACAAGATCAATATAGACCAGAAGGAAAAGGAAATGTAGGAATGTATTTAGATGGCAACTGGTATAAGTTAACTGCCATTGAAGGAACCTATGAGCCTAAAGATCCGGTTAAGAGTCTTGATGTATCTATTCTTCAAGAAAATGTGCTAAGACCTATTCTTGGTATAGAAGATCCAAGAACTAGTGATAGAATTGATTTCGTAGGTGGAATTAGAGGTCTTGAAGAATTAGAAAGAAGAGTTGCTGAAGGAATGAAAGTTGCTTTTGCAATGAATCCTACTAGTATTGAGGAGCTTATGAATATTGCAGATGCAGGTAAGGTAATGCCACCTAAGTCTACATGGTTTGAGCCAAAACTTAGAAGTGGAATATTTGTTCACGAGCTTAGTTAACATTTAGATTAACAAAATAGGTTTGAATATTTAACATAAAAACCATCTAAAGTTTTAAGACATAGAGTCTATAAAAACTTTAGATGGTTTTTTATATTTATAAGAACATAATTAATGATGTTACTTAGAAAAGTGTACATAATTATATTAAAGTAGTTGAATTATAGTATTAAAGCATATAAAATTGATATATTCATCGTTAGCATAGTGAGTTGAATAACAGAAATGAGCAGAGGATGAATTTTAGTCTTCACTTATAAAATAAAATATTAGGAGGTAAGTATGGCTAACCATATTTTTTCAAGAACAGAATTATTAATAGGAACCGATAATCTAGATAAATTAAAGGGTAGTAAGGTAATTATATTTGGAATCGGAGGAGTAGGAAGCTTCACTACAGAATCTTTAGTAAGAAGTGGTGTTGGAACACTAATTCTAGTAGATAATGATGATATTTGTCTTACAAATGTAAATAGACAAATACATGCTACTACGAAGACATTAGGGCAAAGTAAAGTAGAAACTATGAAGGCAAGACTTTTAGAAATAAATCCAGAATGTAATGTTATAACCTATGAAACCTTTATAGATGCTAGCAATGTGTCAGAATTAATAGGAACTGACGTAGATTATGTAGTTGATGCTATAGATACAGTTACATCTAAACTAGTGCTAATAGAATATTGTAAGGGAAACAATATAAATATTATAAGTTCTATGGGAACAGGTAATAAGCTTGACCCATCTAGATTTAGAGTTACTGATGTATATAAAACTTTCGCATGTCCTTTAGCTAAAGTTATGAGACATGAGCTTAAGAAAAGAGGCATAAAATCTTGTAAGGTAGTATTCTCTGATGAATTACCACTTAAGCCATATGGAGAAGTTGCACAGGGATTAACAGTTGAATCTCAAAAGGCAGCAAGAAAAAGACAAACACCAGGAAGTATTGCATTTGTACCCCCAGTAGCAGGAATGATAATTGCTAGTGAGGTAGTAAGAGATTTAATGAAGTAAAACCTACTATATAATATATTAAAAAGTATAATAGAGAACATGTTATAAAAAATCCGTTAGCTAAAATATGAGAAGCTAACGGATTTTTATATGAAAATATATTTATTTAGCTAATTTATATAAAGCTAAAGCATAAATCTCGGTGGCTTTAACTAAATCATCCATAGTTATGTATTCATTAGGTTGATGCTCTGTTTTAGTAGAAGAAGGGAATACCATTCCAAAGGCAACACAATTAGCTATTGCTCTTGCATAGGTTGCTCCACCAGAAGCTTGTGGTATACCATCATATCCAGTTTCTTCTTCATAAATCTGTTTGAGGGTTTGAATTAGAAAGTGATTAGCTGGTACATAGCTAGGAGCTAGCCAATCATATTCTTCATATTCTAAACTAAATTCTGAAGCCTTTTCCTTTAAAAGATTAACTACATCATCTTTTTTACAAGTAACAGGCATTCTTATATCTAGGCATATGGTTTCAGTAGAAGTTGATAAATCTAACTTACCCACATTTACAGTAAGCTTTCCTGATACATCTTCGCAGCCAGGAAGAAATTTAGAAAGAGACACGTCTTCACCAATTATTTTAGAAATGAATCTAATAGAATTGGATTTACATCCTAGCTTATCAAGTGCTATAGAAAGTCTAGCTATAGCATTTATTCCTTCAGCACTACTAGCGGAGTGAACACCTTTTCCTAAAATACAAATAGTAGTATCCTCTATTTCATATTTGAAGTTTAGGTCAGTTAATACTCTCTTTAGTTCTTTTATTTCTTCAGCCGAACCAGTATAAGAAGCTTTATCAGGAACGGAGTTAAAGGCATTTCCGGCATTTACAATCAAGCCATTAGTATTTTTACCTGTCAGTTTAGCTTGAAGTAAACCTTTCTCTGAATTTATACAGAAGAATTCACTATCAGGTGTAATACCCATAGATGGTATCTCTTCTCCATTTTCTTTATATCGGGTTATACCACGCCAAAGGTTTTCTTCATCAGTTCCAAAAATAACTCTTATTCTTTTATTAAGCTTAACACCAGAATCTAATAAGGCTTTAATAGCATAGATACAGGATAAGGTTGGGCCTTTATCATCTTGAGTTCCTCTTCCATAAAGCTTATTATCTACTATAGTTAGGTTATATGGAGAATAAGTCCAGGCATCTAAATCTCCTTCAGGAACTACATCTAAATGTCCTAGTATACCGATTAAATCGTTACCTTCGCCAACCTCTGCATATCCATAGTAGCCCTGTTTATCATAATAAGTTTTAAATCCAAGTGAGCTACAAATTTTAAGGGTACTTTTTAAACAATCATCAATAGCCTTCCCAAAAGGATAACTAGATGGTGTTTCATCAAGGACACTTCTATAGCTTACTACTTCTTTTATAGAGTCAACTAAGTCAGGAATCAGGTCATTAACATTTGATTTTATTATATCGTTAGTAATCATTCTATTTCCTCCTCAACTTGAACATATTATAGAATTAGGAGCTAAAATTACTCCCACTGATTTAAATAATTATAAAGGGCAGGGTATACATTTAGACTACTCATTAAAGACATGTATTCAGTCATAGCATCTAAATCTTCATCAGTTTCTTTAATTGCTCTAATCATTAGGTTTTTAGGAGTCTCTAATGGAGATATATATTCTACAACAGAAACTTTATAGCCTTTTGCCTTAAGCATTAGAGTTCTCATTCCATCGGTTAGGATATCTGCCATTCTAGATTTAAATATACCTTGCTCTAAGATGCTCTTAAATGGTGAATAGGAATATTGATCTAGCATTTCTCTATGGCAGCAAGGAACTGCAATTATAATATCAGACTCCACCTTTATACCAAGAGCAAGAGCCATATCTGTAGCAGTATCACAAGCGTGAAGTGAAATTACTACATTTATATGTTTATTTGGTTTATAGTCGTTGATATCAACTGCATGGAACTCCATGTTTCTGTAGCCTAGATTTTTAGCCATAGCATTAGAGCTTTCTATTACGGATTCGGAATAATCAAGACCAATGAAATGACACTTATGCTTTTTTACTTCTGTTAGATAGTAGTTTAATACAAATGAAAGATAAGATTTACCACAACCACAATCTAATATGTTTACTACTTGATTTCTAGGAAGCTCATTTAAGATACCTTCTAGAAGCTCAACATAATGGTCAATTTGGTTGTATTTTCTAACCTTATCATTTTTTATTTTGCCTTCTTTACTCATGATACCTATTTCTTTTAAAAGGGAATCAGCTTCACCAACTTTAATATAGTAGTCTCTATTTAGTAAGGTTGAAGTATTAGTAGATGGGAGTACATCCTTTTTGACGTTGTTAGGAGCTAGCACTTCATTATCGGCGCTGACATCTACAGTTTTCATAGATACATTTTTATTATCTGCTGTAATTAAAAGAATCTCACCTCTTTCACTATATGTAAGAGATAGACCTTCATAGTTAGCACATTCATTTATGGTATCTTTAAAGAAATCCGCTATAGATAATTTTTTAGTAGTACCATTAAAGTTATAACTCAATAAATCTCCATCTAGAGTCGCTATACCTTTAAAGTTTTTTAAGCCGGATACAAACTCTACATTTATATGCTTGAAAATCTCTATGTTTTCACTAAACCTATTTTGTAATCCCATGAAAAATAAATTTAGTTTATTTATGTTTGCTTTATTCACAATAACACCTTCTTTTATATTATTTTACATATAATGTGCTCAACACTGTTTAGTATAGCAAAATATGATAGGTACTAAAAGGAAAAAGTAATTAATGTAGTTTGATGATGTTTGGAGAAGATTTATATATGAAATAAGAAGTACATTCTTATAAATTTAATATGCAATTATGTTATAATATTTCTGAATAGGAGTGATATTTTTGAAGAAAAATCGAAACTTTGCCATAATTACAGTTGTATTTATTATTATGGCCGCAATTGCTATTGTTGATAACACTAAGGGCATATTTATTCCAACATTTAAAGAAACTTTTAATGCCAACAATACTAGCATGGGTGTAATGCTATCAGTATGCTCATTAGGATATATTATATTTACATATATAGGGGGAGTGCTTTGCGAGAAGCTTGGCCAAAGAAATGTAATTCTACTTGGACTTTCTACAATTATAGTTTCTACACTATTAATTGCATCATCTAACACATATATAGTTTTATTATTAGGGATGTTCTTTATGAATATGGGAATAGCATTTGGCAGTATAGCAATAAATACATTAATACCAGCGTTATTTGTTGCCATGCAAGCAATAATGATGAACGTAGCCCATTGTTCCTATGGATTCGGATCTACTTTAGGTCAATTTACAATTGGTAGATTATTAGATGCAGGGGTAGGCTGGAGAAGTGTCTTTTATGGGATATCAGTAATATTTATTATAGTATTAATAATATTCTTCACTATCAAAATACCTAGGATTGCGAAGGTACATGAAGAAAATGAAGGTAAGTTTAATATATCTTCTGTATTTAAGGAGAAATATATATACATATATGCATTAGCTTTAGGTACATATGTTTTTGCTGAAATGGGAATGTCAAACTGGATAGTTAACTTTTTAATGGAGAGCTATAGCTTTACAAGTAGTAAAGGAGCAACCTTTTTATCTACATTTTTCTTATTACTTACTATAGGAAGATTATTAGGAGGATTTGTGGCAGAGAAGTTTGGATATTTACAGTCAGTTATATTATCTATGGCCGTAGCTATAATATTACTATTAATAGCACTAGTTATAGGAAATGGAGCGTTAATTCTTATTTGTGTAACAGGATTGTTCTTTGCAATAATATATCCAACAGTAGTCACTACAATAAGTAAAGTATTTAAAGAGAATACAGCTTACGTAACAGGAGTTATTTTAACTGGTTCAAGTTCTATAAGTATGATATTAAATCTATTAATGGGAAGATTAAATGATGTTATAGGAACAACCATGACCTTTTACTTAATACCAATTAGCTTAAGTGTTTCTATGATTTTTGTAATTACTATATATAGAGGAAAGCATGAATTAATTAATGGGGGAGGTAATAAGGTTGAGTAAGGAGTTAACGGTTACTATTACCAATACAAGTAATGAATCTAATAAATATATTATGAAAGACTCAACGGGAATTATAATTGGTAGATTTACAATTATAGAATTAGACGATGATAATAAATCAGTATTAATAAAATTGAAATTTTATAAAACTTCAGCAGAAGGAATACTACTATTAGAAGAGTCGCTAAGAGTTATGCTACAAAATCTAATAAAGAATAATGGACTTCATAAAGTAAATATAATTTGTGATGAGAGTATAAGCTTAACACCATTTACTAACTTGGGATTCCAACTTGAAGGATATATATCAGAAAATGCGATAGTGAAGGCTAAATATGAAGGTAATTTAATTATGGGTATGGTAGAAGAGGATTACTATAATAACGCATATAGAAAAGAAGGTCATTTAATAGGAGAAAATATAGAAATAAGAATATTATCTTCAGAAAATGCTGAGGAGCTATTAGAGTACTATATAAGAAACAAAAAGTTTTTAAGCAAATTTGAACCATATAGAGATGAATCTTTTTATACAATAGATGTTCAGAAGCAATCTTTAATTGAAAACTATAGAGAGTTTATTAAAGGTCAAGGAGCTCACTTTGGAATATACAAGAATAATAATATGATAGGTAGAATTAGAATCAATAATATTATTCAAGGAGTATTTAAGAGTGCTTTTATAGGTTATTCAATAGATGAAAAATATCAGGGTAAAGGATTTATGAAGGAAGCAGTAGGGTTAGTTTTGGAATATGCTTATGAAGAACTAGGATTGCATAGAATAGAAGCGACTACGCTATTAGATAATGAAAGATCCAAAGGTGTACTAGAAGCTTGTGGTTTTACAGAGTTAGGAATATGTAAAGATTACCTGCTTATTAATGGTAAGTGGAGAGATTATAGGATATTTTATAGGAATAATAGATAATATTTAAGATGAATTTACGATAAATATATGCTTGAATTAAAACAATCTTCTGCAACTTAAGGGTATAGAGGGTTGTTTTTCTTGTTTTAATGAGAAAAATTATGGGTGTGACTAAATAACCGAAAAATACTTTCCCAAGTGTATCAATATAAGAAAAAGCAAGCAATTTGAAGATATACATAGGAAGTACACTATAATTTTAGTAAGTGATGAAATTAGAGGATATTTGAACTCTAAACCATGGTAAGATAAGTCTTGTCGCTGAGAGATGCGGCGGTGAAACAACAGAAATTAAGCAGTTAACCTTAAGAATTAAGGAAAAAAACTTCTTAAAAAAAGTTGTTGACAGATAAGAAGTTATCTAGTAGAATAGTAAAAGTCGTCACTAGT
>DALZNT010000102.1:0-12831 GCA_032005505.1 Clostridium sp.
CTTATGAAACTCCGCCTCATAGTCATTCGGAGGAGTAAGTTCTACTACCTAAATCGAAGATTTAGAGTATCACTTATGAAACTCCGCCTCATAGTCATTCGGAGGAGTAAGTTCTACTACCTAAATCAAAGATTTAGAGTATCACTTATGAAACTCCGCCTCATATTCATTCGGGGGAGTAAGTTCCACTTCCTAAATTAAAGATTTAGAGTGTCACTAAAAAAACATTTAAGTACATTATATATTTATTTTATTATAATTTCCACATAAAAACTTTTTTATAAAAAAAATAAAAGAAAGTCCTTAGACTTTCTTTTTATTCCTCAGTTTTTATAACTTCTCTGCTTTTGTAGTAACCACAGTTCTTACAAACTCTGTGAGCAAGTTTCATATCATGACACTGAGGGCATTCAACTATTCCTGGTAAACCAAGTTTAAAAGTTTGAGCTCTTCTTGAATCTCTTCTTGCTTTTGAAAATTTTCTAGCTGGATTTCCCATTATTACACCTCCTTATGGTTAGAAAACATTTGTGTCAGCTTTTCAAGTCTAGGGTCTACATAAAAATCCGCACAAGAACATTGTCCATGATTTAAATCTTTACCACAAGTCTGGCATAAGCCTTTACAGTCATCATTGCACAGCCTTTTAACAGGCAGATCAAGGATAATGCTGTTTTCAATAATCTCATAAATATCTATATTATCAGTTTTGATTGAGATAATTTCACAATCTTCAGTACCTGATAATTCTTCCTCAATATGAATGTTAACTTCATAAGGAAAAACTTCCATACATCTTCCACAGCTTAATAACACCTGTGTATTTACATCTCCGATGAGCTCTAATGGCCCTTTCTTACGACGTAAAAATCCGTCAAACTTAATAGGTTGGGAATATGTTACTACCTCGCCACCATCGAAAAAATTATCTTTCTCAATAACAATATTGATATTTCTTTTTTCATAGCTTTTATCATTTAGTTCATTTATATCTATTATCATAAAATCCACTCTGAAAAATCACCGTAGTAATTTTCCTCATACAACTAGATACTAGTTATATATAATGCAAAATGCATAGCTTGAGTAAAGCTTCAACGTCCCTCCTTAAGTTCATAAATGTATCATTCAAACACAAGTTATTATATAAATTATACTAGTAAAAGTCAAGGACATTTATACATGTATATTTTTTCCTTAGGCTGGAACGTTGAAAACTCTTGGTTTTTATTAAAATAAACTTCTAAATTTAAGTAAAAATTAAACAGTTAATGTCTTAGTATCTCTAGCTATAACTAACTCTTCGTTTGTAGGTATAACAAATACTTTAACTTTTGCTCCATCTTTGCTTACTTCTTTAGCTTTTCCTCTAATGTTGTTTTTCTCTTCATCGATTTCGATTCCTAAGAACTCTAATCCATTACAGATATCAACTCTAGTTTGGATTCCATTTTCTCCAAGACCAGCTGTAAATACTACTGCATCCACTCCGCCCATAGCTGCTGCATAAGCACCGATCATTTCTCTTACTCTGTAGTTATATACGTCTAAAGCAAGTATAGCTCTTTCGTTTCCTGCTACTGCTGCATCTTCAATATCTCTGAAGTCACTGCTTACGCCAGAAATTCCAAGAACTCCTGATTCTTTGTTCATTAAGTTATCAACTTCTGCTGCAGACATGTTGCACTCTTTTTGTAAGAAAGTAACTATAGCAGGGTCAATGTTTCCACATCTTGTTCCCATAGCTATTCCTTCAAGTGGAGTGAATCCCATGCTTGTATCGATACATTGACCACCTTTAATAGCAGCTAAACTAGCTCCATTTCCAAGGTGACAAGTGATTAATTTAACGTCTTTAAGATCTTTTCCTAACATTTTAGCGCACTCAGCTGATACGAATTTATGAGATGTTCCGTGGAAACCATATTTTCTGATTCCATGCTTCTCGTATAATTCATATGGTAGTGGGTATATATAAGCTGTTTTTGGCATTGTTTGGTGGAATGCTGTATCAAATACTGCAACCATTGGAGTATTTGGCATTAAGCTCTTACAAGCGTTAATTCCAATTATGTTTGCTGGGTTGTGAAGCGGTGCAAGTTTAACACACTCTTCTAAACTAGCCATAACTTCATCGTTAATAACTACTGACTCAGCATATTTTTCTCCACCGTGAACAACTCTGTGTCCTACTGCAGATATTTCATCCATAGAAGCGATAACTCCGTGAGTTCCGTCAACTAAAGCTTCTAGAACTAACTTTATAGCATCCTTGTGGTCTGCCATTGGTTGCTCTATTATGTATTTATCTTTTCCAGGAACCTTTTGAGTTAAAATTGAACCTTCAATTCCTATTCTTTCTACTAATCCTTGTGCTAAACTTTCTTCATTTTCCATATTTATTAATTGGTACTTTAATGAAGAACTTCCGCAGTTTATTACTAATACTTTCATTACTTAATTCCTCCTGACGAATATCTAATATGATAATATATCATTATATTAGATTACCTTATATTTAAAATTTAATCAACAACATATTTATTGGTATCTATTAGTTGTTTTGAGCTTGAACTGCTGTAATTGCAACAACATTTACTATATCATCAACGCTACACCCTCTTGAAAGATCATTAATTGGCTTAGCAAAACCTTGACAAACTGGTCCTATAGCTTCTGCTCCAGCAAATCTTTGAACTAACTTATAACCTATGTTTCCAGCTTGTAAATCTGGGAATATTAATACGTTAGCATTTCCTGCAACTTCGCTTTCTGGTGCTTTTAAAGTAGCAACCTTTCCAACTATTGCAGCATCTAATTGTAATTCTCCATCAATTGCAAGGTCAGGTCTAACTTCTTTAGCTATTTTAGTAGCCTCTACAACCTTATTTACATTTTCGTGCTTAGCGCTTCCCATTGTTGAGAATGAAAGCATAGCAACTTTTGGATCAATTCCACATAATGCTTTTGCATTTTCAGCTGTACTTATAGCTATTGATGCAAGTTCTTCTGAAGTTGGATTCGGATTAACTGCACAGTCACCGAATAATAATGTTCCCTCAGATCCGAATGGTGAGTTTGGAACTTCCATTACGAAGAAGCTTGAAACTACCTTTATTCCTGGTGCTGTTTTTATTATTTGAAGACCTGGTCTTAATAAATCTCCTGTGCTATGTACTGCTCCTGAAACCAGTCCATCTGCATCTTCCATTTTTACCATCATTGTTCCGTAGTAAACTGGATCTTTAACAGTTGCTAGTGCTTTTTCTTCAGTTACACCTTTGCTTTTTCTAAGCTCATAGAAAGCATTTGCATATTCTGCAGTCTTTGCTGAAGTTTCAGGATCTGCGATTTCGATTCCCTCAACATTAACTCCGAAACTTTTAGCGTTAGCTTTAACTTTTGCTTCACTTCCAACTAAAACTACCTTAGCAATTTTATTATTGTGGATGATTTCAGCTGCCTTTAAGTTTCTTTCTTCTTCCCCCTCAGGAAGTACTATTGTTTTCACATTTTGTTGTGCTAATTTCCAAACTTTTTGTGTAAAACTCATTTTATTTGCTCCTCTCAGTAAAAAAATTCAAAATATCCCTTATTAATATACCCCTTTTTGTATATATTTTTCAACCATTATGGTGATTTTTTTTTATTTAGTATATAATAATTGCTAACATACCGTAGTTTTATTACCACAGATTAGCATATAAACGTTTAACTATCTAACAATTCACGGAGGTGGAATAATTGAAAATTTCTGGCATTATCGTAGAATATAACCCTCTTCATAATGGACACCTTTTTCATATAAACAAAACAAAAGAATTAACTAGCAGCGACATAGTAATAGCTGTAATGAGTGGAAACTTCAATCAAAGGGGCATTCCTTCCGTTATAGATAAGTGGACTAAGACAAAGCTTGCCCTTCAAAACGGGGTAGATATAGTCTTAGAACTTCCTGCTGTCTATGCATTAGCATCTGCCGAATTCTTCGCTAGTGGTGCTGTAAGTCTTTTAAACAGTCTAGGGGTAGTGGACTCCCTTTGCTTTGGAAGTGAATCTGGCGATGTAGAATTTTTAAATACTATCGCCAACGTTTTAGTACATGAACCCGAAGAATATAAAACTATACTAAAAGCTGAGCTAGATAAAGGTCTTTTATTTCCAAAGGCACGTTCTTTGGCTTTAATAGATTATTTATCCACTAGAACTAACTATAATCATGAAGACCTAATAGTACAGCTAAATTCTTCAAATAACATTTTAGGTATAGAATATATCAAAAGCTTAAAAAAACTTAATAGCCAAATCATTCCTTATACACTTAAACGAGAAGGTGGCTCTTATAACAGTTCTAACCTAAACAATATTTTTTCCAGTGCCACTTCTATTCGCAAAGCTTTAAAGGAGAACCACAATTTATCTAACTTAGAAAATCATGTGCCATCTAATGTCTATAAAGAATTTATGACTTTAAGAAGAGAAAATTATACCTTTCCCTTTGATAACATGATGTATTCCTCTATTAGATATAAAGCTTTAGCAAGCAGAAATAATTATTTTGAACAACTTCCAGATGTATCTGAAGGCCTTCACAATAAAATCTTAAATTCTTTAAAAGAGTCAACTTCCTACGAAGAATGTATTTCTTCTATAAAGAGTAAAAGATATACCTACACCAGAATCAGCAGAATTCTATGCCAATATTTTCTAGACTTTTATGATTATGATATTGTTAATATGCGTAAAGCCTCATGTCCTTATGCACGAATTCTAGGATTTACCCAAAGAGGATCAACTGCTCTTAAGTCTATAAAATACAACTCCTCTATACCTTTATATTCAAAGCTTCCAAAAGAAGCCCCTGCTGCCTTAGAACTAGATTTACAATGTACTAGAGGCTACAGTATTTTAAATCCTTCTATAAGACATAACGAGGACAGACTAAGAAGTCCAATCATCGTAGAATAATAAATAAAATCTTTCCTTTATGAATTTTATCATGAAGGAGAGATTTTATTTTTCCGACTTTCTTATCATAACTTTATAATTCTCAAAATATATTTAACTATATCGCTATAGAAGGAATGATTTTTATGAATATATTGTTATACATCACAATTTCTCTAATTATTATTTTATTATATTTATTCTTTAAAAACTCTAATATCAACTCTTCTTCTAGAAATTTAATATTCACTTTATTTTTTTCTGCATTAATTGTTTATATAATATTAAATCCAAAAGATTGTATTGATTTCACCTTAAATGGAGCCAAGCTATTTTTCAACTCTGTATTTCCTTCTTTATTTCCTTTTCTAGTTATAGTTAATTTAATCTTTGCTTTCGAAGGCATGGAAATTTACTCTAGGTTCTTCGGAAAAATTCTTTGTTCACCTTTAGGTCTTCCAAAAGAATGTAGTGTAGTTTTACTAGCTAGTATGTTTTGTGGCTACCCACTTGGTGCTCGATATGCTGGGAGGCTCTACGAAAAAAATATTATAGATAAAAGAACCCTTCAAAGACTTCTAAATATAGCTACTAACGGAAGTCCTCTATTCATCATAGGAACTGTTGGGACTGCTATGCTTCACAGCTCTTTTCTTGGCTATGTTCTTCTTATTTCAAACCTAATTTCCTGCTTTACCATGGGCTTTATTCTCCCTGGCAGAGCGAAAACTAAACAAAAAAAATTTTATAGTCATTCCTCTGTAGCTGCAACATCTATTGACGAAGATACCCCTAATCTTGGAGTAGCTTTAAAAACAGCTCTGGAGGATGCAGTAAAAACTTGCTTATCTATCGGAAGCTTTGTAATAATCTTTTCCGTAATAATAAGCATAATAAAAAGCAGTGCTATATACTACACTGCTCTTAATGAATTATGTAATTTAATCCCTATACCTACTGCCATGGTTAACGGTGCTTTCCTAGGCTTCTTAGAAATCACTAACGGTTGTAACCTATTAGCACTCAGCAACCTATCAATTAGCTCAAAAGCAATAATTTGCAGCTTCTTAATAGGCTTCAGTGGATTATCAATAACCGCACAGGTTTACTCATTTGTGTATACCTATAAAGTTTCCATGAAAAGATATATATTCTTCAAAACTATTCAAGGTATAATTTGTGCTTTTATAACCTTTCTAATTTTAAAATTACCCTTTTCTATGCTAGAAAAAGAAACTTTTTTTTCTAGCAATACCATTATTAAGCCTGAAACTCCTTTTATAATAATAATGCTAATCTTCTTTATCCTGCCTTTATTAATTAGAAAACCTAAAAAACATTATTAAGAGTTTCCTAACTCCTTATTATTTTCTCTAACTCTAGCTGTAGTGGAAGAAATCTCCTTATATATTTTTATAAGCATTTCTTCCATTTCATTTTGCACTACCTTTAATGACTCTTCTCCAATAATATCTATATCCTTTTGAAGACTACTTAAAGTAGTATCAGCATAATTCATCACACCATATCTAAGTTCTTTAGCTTCTTTTACAGATTCTGCCTTAATTTGGTTAGCTTCACTATTAGCCTTCTCTAAAATTTCCTCTGCCTCTTTTCTAGCTGCTGATAGTATATCACAATTCTCATATTCCTCTTGAGCCCTTTTTCTGCTGTTTTCAAGAATAGATGCCTCTTCCCTATGGGCTTCGCTAAGAATTGAATCTCTGCGTTTAACAAGATTTTTAGCTTCTTCAAACTCATCTGGAAGTAATCTTCTTATTTCATTCAACGTCTTTAAAACTTCCTTTTTATTAATAGCCACTTTTCCCACTAAATTTTTAGGTGACATATCAATAGTCTGTTGTAAATAATCTAATAACTCTAATACCTTCACTTATCTCTCCCCCTCAAATTTCCTTGCTCTAAGTCTTATCTCGTCCTCTAGCTCACCAGGTATTAGTCCCTCTAAATTCCCTCTAAACAGCGCAACCTGTTTTATAGCTGTAGAACTAAGGTAAGAATACTTAGAATTAGTCATCATAAACATAGTTTCCTTATCTTTATTAAGTTTCTTATTCATAAGAGCCATCTGCATCTCATAATCAAAGTCTGTCATAGTTCTAAGCCCCTTAACCATAACATCAATATTTTCTTTCTCCATGAAATCCACAAGGAGTCCTTCAAATCTTCTAACCTTTACATTATCCAAATGAGATACCACTCTTTCTATCATAGATACCCTCTCATCTGGTATAAACCAGCCTTTTTTATCTGGATTTACTAGTACTGCTACTATCACCTCATCAAATACATAAGAGCACCTTTTTATAATATCCAAATGTCCATTTGTAATAGGATCAAAACTCCCCGGGTAAACCGCTTTACTCATCTCTTACTCCTCAAACTCATATAGACACACAGTTGTGTTCCCATATTTTCTCTGTTTCGTTAAAACTAAATCTTCATATCCACCGTAAATTTCCTCTTCCGAATCAATTTTAGTTACAATTAATCCATCCTTTTGAAGAAGATTAAGCTTTTTAATAAACTCTAATGATGGTGGTATCATATCCTTTGCATAAGGAGGATCTATAAATATAAGATCAAAAATCTTTCCATTTTTACCAAAGTCCTCAAGATACTTAAATGAATTTCCCTTATGAGATGTACAAATATCCTCAAATTTCAAGTCTATAATATTTTGTTTTAACTTACTATAAGTATCATCACCCATATCTACAAGGTGACACTCCTTAGCTCCTCTACTAGCAGCTTCTAATCCTAAACTCCCAGTTCCAGCAAATTGATCTAGAACAACGCTTCCTCTAACTTTATTTTGAATTATGTTAAAGATTGACTCCTTTACTCTATCTAGAGTAGGTCTTGTTCCTAATCCTTCTGGTGATAAAATCTTCTTGCCTCTAGCTTTTCCTGCTATTATTCTCATGTTCAGTCTCCTTTTTCCTTAGTTAAAGCATATATACTTGGTGCTTCTTTCTAAGTTCATAATTATCTCATTAAGAATTCTTTGGTTTTCTTCATCCTTCTTGTTAAAGAATTTCTTAGCTTCTTCATTTGCTATTTTAAATAATGGAAAATCTTGAGTTAAATCACTTAAAATTAAGCCATTGTCCCCTGATTGTCTCAATCCAAACATTTCTCCACTACCTCTAAGCTGTAAATCTTGTTCTGCAATATAAAAACCATCACTACTTTGCTTCATAATTTCCATTCTTCTTTTAGTAATCTCACTTTTTATATTAGCTACAAGGACACAGTAAGACTTAAAATCACCTCTTCCAACTCTTCCACGAAGCTGGTGAAGCTGTGATAGTCCAAACCGCTCTGCATTTTCAATTATCATCATGGTGGCATTTGGAACGTTTACTCCTACCTCAATAACAGTAGTAGATATTAAAACTTTTATTTTACCCACCTTAAATTCCCCCATAATAAAATTTTTGTCCTTATTACTCATTTTACCATGAAGAATGGCGATTTCCACACTTTTAAAGTAAGTTTTTTCAAGTTCTTCATATAAACTTTCTACGGAACTCAGTTTCATATCCTCATTTTCTTCTACAAGAGGACAAACCACATAAACCTGACGTCCTTTAGCTATCTCATCAAGGGCAAAGTTATAAACCCGGCTTTTCTCCTGAGTAGATAAATAAAATGTATCTATAGGCTTTCTTCCTGGTGGAAGCGTATCAATTATCGACACATCTAAATCCCCATACATATATAAGCAAAGGGTTCTAGGTATCGGTGTTGCACTCATTACTAGAACATCAATATCATCCCTTTTATTTCCTAGCTTAGTTCTTTGTCCAACTCCAAACCTATGCTGCTCATCAGTTATAATCAGCCCTAATTTATTAAATACTACGTTATCCTCAATAAGAGCGTGAGTTCCAATAAGAATATCTATCTCACCATTTGCAAGTTTCTCTTTTATGATTCTCTTATTCTTTTCTGTAGTACTTCCAGTTAAAAGTTCTACTCTTATATTAAAATCCTTATAGAGCTTTTCAGCCTCATAAAAATGCTGCTTTGCTAAAATTTCTGTAGGTGCCATCATAGCACCTTGATACCCATTCATAACTACATTAAAGAGAGCAATAAGCGCTACTATAGTCTTTCCACTTCCAACATCGCCTTGAACTAATCTATTCATAGGTTCCGTAGACTTCTGATCCCTTAAAATTTCTCTTACCGTTCTAGTTTGGGCATCAGTAAGCTGGAACGGCAGCTTTTCCTTAAATTCCTTTAACTCTGGAGATATGTTAAAGACTATGCCTTTAGAGCTCATATTCCTATTTTTAAGGGCAATAAGCTTTAAAGAATAGGTAAATAGCTCTTGGAACTTTAATCTTCTTCTAGACTCCTCCAAAAGCCTCATATTCTTAGGATTATGTATATTTCTAATGGCATCATCCAAAGATATAAATCCCTGCTCCTCAATAATCCACTGTGGAAGGTTTTCTTCAATCTTTACTAAATTTAAGGCCTCTGTAACCATTTTATTTATAAAGGTGTTAGAAATTTCATCCTTTAGTGGATACTTAGCCATAATATCCGTACTTTCAACTGTGGTATTTCTCATTATATTTGCGTTTTTTAAAATATATTCTCTACCCTGTTTTTCAATAGTTCCACTTACCACATACTTAGAGCCAACTTTAAACCCTAGCTTTACATAGGGCTGATTAAACCATAACCCTTTTATAAGAATCCCTTTATGTATAAATCTAATAGAGGTCATAACTTTTCCTGTTTTAGTTCTTATGTCAGGAAGAATCCTATCTACTCCTACCTCTAAAATAACCTTTTCCTTTGCTTCAATATCCTCCAAATCATCCACAATAAATATGCTTTCATAATCTCTCGGAAAATATAATAACAAATCTAATATGCTGTATATCCCACATTTCCCTAACTTTTCAGCCATTTTAGGACCTACACCTTTTATGGCTGTAACACTACTATAAATATTCATTTTATCACTCCATAGCTCCTAATATAGAAAAAAAGCCCGAAGGCTTTTATTCTACTGATGTAATAAAATAGTATAATGGTTGCTCTCCACTGAAACATTGTACGTCCATTTCAGGATATAGCTCTTCTAACTTCGCAACTAACTCATCAACCTTTTTTTCTTCACAGTCTTCACCGTAGAATATAGTGATAAGTTCACTGTCATCATTAACCATTGAAGCTATAAGATCTTTACAAACATCATATACTTCACTACCTATATTGCTTATTTTGCCTTCTTTTATTCCTAAGATATCGCCTTCTTTAATAGCTCTTCCATTATCTTCAGTATCTTTTACTGCATAAGTAACTTCTCCAGAAGTAACATTTGCAATAACTTCCTTCATAGTCTCAACATTTTCTTCTACTGAACCATCGTGATTAAACATAGTCACTGCTGTAATTCCTTGTGGAATTGTTTTTGTTCCAACAACTATAACTTTTTTATCTTCAACTAAATCTACGGCTAATTCTGCTGCCATGATTATGTTTTTATTATTTGGAAGTACATATACAACTTCTGCATTTACTTTATTGATGCTATTAACAATGTCCTCTGTACTAGGGTTCATTGTCTGCCCGCCTTCAATAACTTCATCTACACCAAGGTCTCTGAAGATTGAAGCTATACCATTACCTCTAGCTACTGTTACGAATCCAAATGGTTTTGATTCTTCTTTAACTTCTTCAACTGCAGCTTGAGCATTGTTTCCATCTATTCCTAATAGGGATTGATGCTGCTCTCTCATATTTTCTATTTTAATTTTAGAAAGTGGTCCAAATGATACAGCTCTAGATAAAACTGCCCCTGGATCATTAGTGTGTACATGAATCTTAGTGATATCTTCTAATCCTACAAGTACTAAAGAATCTCCGTGGCCTTCAAGGAAGTCCTTAAATCCTGGAATATCTTTAACTTCACTCATAATTATAAATTCTGTACAGTATCCAAATTTAATATCTGCTGGATCAATGGCTAATCCTGGAATTTCATATTGTTCTTCAGAACCAGTCGCCTCTCCATCCTTATTAAGAGATACATCTGCTCCACTCTTTAAAACTTCTAGCATTCCTCTCATGATGATTAAAAGCCCCATTCCACCTGCATCAACTACCTTAGCTTGCTTTAACTGTGGAAGCATCTCAGGAGTTTTATCAAGCATCTTTTTACTTTCTTCACAAACTTCTTCAAATAGCTCTATCATTTCTTCTGCTTCACAACACATAGCCGCTTCACCAGCAGCTCTAATGATAGTAAGTATAGTTCCCTCTGTAGGTCTCATAACTGCTTTATATGCAAAGTTTGAACCTTGAACAAAGGAATCCTTAACTTCATCAATAGTTGCATTTTCTTTGTTCTCAAGTCCTTTTGCCATACCTCTTAGAATTTGTGAAAGAATAACTCCAGAGTTTCCTCTAGCACCCATTAGGGCACCCTTAGCTAGTTTTTTAGATATTTCTCCAATTGACATGTTCTCTAAGCCTTCAATTTCTTTGGCAGCAGCCTTAAAGGTTAACGACATATTAGTTCCTGTATCTCCATCTGGTACTGGAAAAACGTTTAAGGAGTTTACATATTCCTTCTGTTTTTCTAGCGCATTGGAAGCACTTTTTATCATATTGGAAAAATTACGTCCATTTATTGTTGTATAAGTCACTTTGCGTTCCCCCTTAGACTCTTATGCCTTGAATATTAACTGTTACTTGAGAAACCTTAATTCCTGTTAGGTTTTCTAAGTTATATCTAACTGTTTGTATTATATTGTTAGCTATAACTGCAATTTTAGTTCCGTACTCAACAATTATATATAATTCAATAGACACTGTATTATCTTTTTGTATAATTTTAACACCCTTAGCTAAATTCTCTGCCTTTAGTAGTTCCCAAAGTCCGTCTTTAGCATTCTTTAAAGCCATACCTACAACTCCGTAGCATTCCATGGTGGAGACACCTGCTATATTAGCTATTACATCTTCAGAGTAATATATATTTCCTATTTCAGTAGTTATATTAGCTTTCATAATAAATTCCTCCTTAATTATATCTTACTAAATATTTTATATTAACTTATGGTTTAATTCAACTAATATAATAATATAATCACATATATTATTGAATTTTACCATTGTTCTATGTATAATAATAGGGGTATATGTTTATTTTTCTTAATACTTGCAACGGACATGTTACTTGTGTTAAAATAACTTATGTTTGATTTATAGAAGTATGTTGTAATTTCGAGGAGGTGTAATATATGTCAAGAAGATGTGAAATATGCGATAAAGGTGTAGTTTCTGGAGTACAATTCTCTCACTCTCACCGTCAATCAAAAAGAAAATGGGCTCCAAACTTAAAGAAAGTTAAGGCTATCGTTAACGGATCACCTAAAACTGTACACGCATGTACAAGATGCTTACGTTCTGGTAAAGTACAACGTGCTGTTTAGCTCATAAAAAAATGCAACTATTAATTTAGTTGCATTTTTTTATGAGCAAATTTAGTCGTTATGTCTTTTCCTCATAAAAACTCTTACAATTCGTGATAAAAATTTTGGTAGCTTTATTACTTTAATAGTCACTCTACAACCTCCTCATATTATTACTAGCAAAATTTGTTCATTATATACCAGCCAACACCTATTATTACGCACCCTATAGCTATAAGCCAACCCCAGATTGGAATCAGCACCGTTAAAACTATCCCTACCCCAACAGAACTAACTATAAGTCCTATCCTCCTAGTTACTCGGCTTCTCATTTATATCCCCCCTGTCTTTTAGTAACATTATATGTGACATATAAAAAATGGTTCAAAAGTATATTTTCATATCGCTATTATAAACATAT
>DALZNT010000103.1:0-12824 GCA_032005505.1 Clostridium sp.
TCCAGCTCATATTATCTATCCTAAAAATCATATGGATAAAATGCCTGTTATCTTCTTCTATCATGGGTGGAGCTCTGATAAAAACAAACATAAAAATCTAGGCTCTTTCTTAGCATCTAATGGTTACTTAGTTGTAATTCCTGATTCTATACACCATGGAGAACGAGGAATTATAGATTATTCTGACCTAACTATAGGTCTTACAAAGTTTTGGCCAACTGTAGTTAACTCTTTAAATGAATTTCCTACTTTACTAAATTACATAAAAGAAAATTATAATATAGATGAAAATAAAATTGGTGTTACTGGTCACTCCATGGGTGGAATGATATCATCTGGAATATTAGCACATAATCCTTGTATATCAGCTGCAGTAATAATGAACGGCTCTGGAGCATGGGCTGATGCCACTTTAGATTTAATTGGAGCTCACTACGAGAAGCAAAAAGAAATGATTGATAAAGGTCTTACTGAGCTTGGACCATTAATCCCATTAAACAATATAGAAAAATTCAAGGACACTCCTATCCTTATTTTACACGGTGAAAAGGATATAGTAGTTCCAATGCATAGCAGTACAATATTCTACAATGCCTTAAAAGATAAGTATGCAAACAAAGAACTAGTTAATATGATTACTTTTGATAGGCTAAATCACTATATAACTGAAGCCATGGTTACAGAGATGCTGGATTGGTTTAATACTCATCTTATTAATAAAAATACTTATTAATATCAGACTTTTAGTTTCTTTCATTAAATTACCTATATAAAATGATGCATAGAACTCCTTTGGGAGTTCTTGTCTTTAGTTTTTTACCTAAAAAGAACTCCCGAAGGAGTTCTTGCAATAACTTTACATTATAAACATTCTAAGTTATAAATTCTAAATTTAAAAATCTACTTCTTTTTCTTCATCTTAATAAGTGTCTTTGTAACCTTATACCCTATCCCTAATGCTCCAACTACAACTCCCACAACTAGAGCAGATGATAACTTATCACTGTGCTTTTCTAATTGAGTAACCTCTATTTTATGGAATTTTTCCTTTAAATCATTATCTGTTGAATTCATTCATATCACCCTTTCATTAAAAAGTCTTTATGTATAAATTATACCATCATTTGCAACATCTAATTATTAAGAATTTCTTATATTTATAAATTTAAGCATAAAAGTGAAAATTCCTTTATAAAATCTTAACTATATACTATAATTACTACTATACGCTAAAATATGGAGGATGAACTATGTTAAGAACAATTGTATGGTTTGGGCACTTTGCTTTAAGCCTAATATCTAAGATATTCCCAATGTGGAAAGTTAATTCCTTAGAAAAGCAAGGAAAAATAGAAGAGAAAGAAGCATATATTCATAAAGTAACTTCAAAATGGGCTTTATCACAGTTAAAATACAGTGGAGCTGAAGTAAAAGTTTATGGTCAGGATAATGTGCCTAAAGATATACCTGTAGTGTTTATATCCAATCATCAGGGTAACTTTGACATTCCTTTACTTATGAGCTACATAAATAAACCTAAGGGCTTTATAGCTAAAATAGAAACTTTAAAAATTCCTATAGTAAGAACTTGGATGACATATATTCATTGTGTATTCATGGATAGAAGTAGCCTTAGAAAATCAGCGGCTGCCATAATTGAAGGTGTAAAACTTATTAAGGAAGGACATTCCCTAGTAATTTTCCCAGAAGGTACAAGAAGTAAAGGCGGTCACCTTGGAGAATTTAAGGCTGGAAGCTTTAAACTTGCAACAAAGTCTAAGGCTCCAATCATTCCTATAACTATAAATGGGTCTTATAAGCTTATGGAAGCTAACGGAAACAAAATAAAACCTGCAATCGTAGAGGTTTATATCCATCCAATGATTGAAACTGCAAATATTTCAAAGGAAGAACAAGATACACTTCCTGATGTTGTTAAAGGAATAATTGCAACTAAGCTTTCTAATAAGTAATCCTACTAAATTTGTATTATTTTATCTAAACTCATCTTATTTTATCTAAATATAACAAACTTTTAGAAACAGGTAAAACATTTCTTGTAAATCCACCTATTTCAAAGTATTATTGTAGATGTAAGTTTTACTAAGGAGGTGTTTCAATATGAATTATGTTACTTCAGGAGTATGCTCAAAGGAAATAAACTTTGAGGTAGTTGATAACAAAGTTAAAAACGTAAGCTTTGTAAGAGGATGTATGGGTAACCTTTTAGGAATTGGTAGTTTAGTAGAAAATATGGATATCGATGAGGTTATAGCTAAACTTGAGGGAATAAACTGTGGTCCCAAAAGCACATCTTGTCCTGATCAATTAGCACAAGCTTTAAAACAATACAAAACTCAACAATAATACATTTATGCTATCCTTGCTACGGCTTTGATAGCATTTTATATATTTCATGAAACTTTACTAATGTTATAGACTCCCCTTTTTCATTATGATAAAAACTGATGTAGTCATTCCAAAAATAATAATATACTGGATAAATTATAACTATATGATTAAACTTTATATATAACAACTAAAATTACTTATTAATAAATTAAAGGAGATTAATTATGACTTCAAATCCTCTTAATCCACAATTTTTCCAGCGAGATGCCAGAATGGTTGGTGAAGAACTTCTTGGAAAGTTATTAGTTAGAAAGTATGATGGTAAAACTCTAATCAGTAGAATTGTAGAAACTGAAGCCTACATTGGAAAAATTGATAAAGCATCTCACGCTTATAACTACAAACGAACTCCCAGAACCATGCCTCTTTTCAGCAGTTCAGGGATAGCATATGTTTATGCCATTTACGGAATGTATAACTGTATGAATATAGTTACAGGGGATGAGGGTGATCCTCAAGGAGTTCTAATTCGTGCCTTAGAACCTATAGACAACTTAAATGACATGAGCTTAAATAGATTTAAAAAACCCTTTGAAGAACTAAAAAAAAGAGAAGTATTTAATCTCACCTCAGGACCAGGAAAGTTATGTATAGCTTTAAATATAGATAGAAGTCTTAATACTCATTCAGTATTTTCTGAAGAACTTTCACTCTACGATGATGGATTTAAGAATTTTGAAATAGTCCACGCTAAGAGAATTGGTATTGATTATGCAGAAGAAGCCGTAGAATTTCCTTGGAGGTACTATATTAAAGATAACAAATTTGTATCTGTAATAGAAAAATAAGAAGATACATTCCTTATACTTTCATTCATATCTAAAAACAATTTTAGAATTTTTTAAAAAGATAAGGTTAGTAGTAAATACTCAAAAATCCAGAAATAAGGGGCTGTTGCATTTTGCAACAGCCCCTCTAATTATTATTCTCTATTTCTTCAGTAGCATATTTAATGATATTAAAGAGCTAAGAACTTATTAAATCTCTCTCTAACCTTTTCTTCTCCCATGATTTGCATGATTGTATAAAGATCTGGAGTATTGCTTCTGTGAGTTAATGATGTTCTAACACAGCCTGCTATATCAGATACCATTCCCTTAAAGCTCTCAGGATCCTTTTTAAAGGCTTTTCTATCCGTTGCATAACCTAACTCTACTGCTGCAGCTTTAAGGTCTTCAAACCATGTATCCTTGTCTGTGTTGAAGTTATATGCTTTAGCATAAGCTCCTATTATTCTCTTAGCTTCTGCTAAATCCATATTTTTAGGGAATTCTATTTCTTCTACATTAGTGTTAGTAAATAACTCATCGAAGAAGAAGAAAATTTTCTCTTTAACATCGCTCCACTTAGCAAAGTCTTTCCTTGGCTTAGGACCTTCTTTATCTATGTTAAAGATTTCTTTAGCCATTGCTTCATTTTTAGTAACTAATTCGAACATTTCTTTATCGTACTCTTTAGCCCAATTAATGTAGTAGTCATAAACTACATCAGCATTTAATCTACAGATTACATTTTTGCTTACATCTGCAAGTTTTACTATATCAAATAGAGCTCCACTCTTACTCATCTTATCTAGAGATACCTTAAAGTCATGGTAATCCACTGTAGGATTCTCTTCTCTCCACTCTTCAAATGCAGAATTGATTATGTTTAAAAGGTATTCTATAACAGATACCATTGGATATCCTACTTCATTGTAGTAGCTTACAGCACTTTCTGGATCTTTTCTCTTAGAAAGCTTTCTCTTTGAACCGCCATCCAGCTTCATGATAGTTGGAGTATGAGCATACTCTAGTCTCTCAAAGCCAAGGATTTCAAATAACTGTACATGGATTGGAAGGGATGATAACCACTCTTCTCCTCTTATAACAGTTGTAGTTCCCATTAGTGTATCATCTATGGCATGGGCAAAATGATATGTTGGAAGTCCATCTGATTTAACTATAACAATGTCCTGGTTACTTTCTGGGAAAGATATATCACCTTTAACTAAGTCGTGGAATTCAACTCTTCTCTCTGAGCTTCCTGGTGACTTTAATCTTATTATGTATTTTTCACCTTTATTGATTCTTTCAAGAGCTTCCTCAGCAGAAAGATTTCTGCATGCTGCAAATTCTCCATAGTATCCTGGAGTTAATTTCTCTTCTGTTTGCTTTTCTCTTAATTTTTCAAGGTCCTCTGAAGTACAGAAGCATGGGTATGCTAAACCTTTTTTAATTAAATCCTTCGCAAAAGTCTTGTATATCTCTGCTCTCTGGCTTTGTCTGTATGGACCGTATTCACCTTTGAAAGTGTTATCTCCAGTCATTCCTTCTGCAAAATCAAGGCCAAACATGTGCATTGTACTTATAGTTTCATCTATAGCTCCTGCAACCTCTCTCTTTTGATCTGTATCTTCAGTTCTTAAGTAGAAAATTCCGCCGCTTTGAGTTGCTATTCTTTCATCAACTAATGCAGAGAATACTCCTCCTATATGTTGGAATCCAGTTGGGCTTGGGGCATATCTAGTAACCTTAGCTCCCTCTGACAAATTTCTCTTTGGATATTTTTCAATATAATATTGTGGTTCCCTGTCTATATCAGGAAAAATTGTATTTGCTAATACTTCATAACTCATTTGCTACACCTTACCTTACCTTAAATTTAAGTGAGAGTCTAAATCTTCGATTTAGCTCCTCGAACTTACTCCACCAAATGAAATGAGGCGGAGTTTCCTCAATCCAGTCTAAATCTTTACCCAAAGGGCACACGCGATTTAGTCCCTGGAACTTACTCCACCGAATATAATGAGGCGGAGCTTCCTCAATTAAAACTAAACACAACTTTGATTATATCTTTTACAGTTAATATTGTAAATATGGTATTAATTATTTGCTATTTAAATCCATTATATTTATAAGTTTATCCCTTCCCAGCTTTAATATAACAGGATTAACCCATTCATAGGCCGTAGAATGATTTATATTCTTTTCTTCTGCAAAAATAGTTCCTGAAGCAAAGATACAATAGACCCTATCATTAAAATAGCTTTTCCAGCCATCTTCATGAGCTTCATGGCCTCTTATTAAGATATCTATTCCTATAGTTTCTGAAAATATATTAAACTCCTCTTCTCTAAATCCAAAACGTCTCGTATTTTCATACTTGTCAATATCATGAATAAGAGGATCGCTCCACAAAATATTATTAATCATTGTTTCTCCCCTTGAATTAATCTTACTATCATCAGTTAAATCTCTTAGACAAGATATATAGTCATACACATTTTCATTTTCTCTTAAAGGTCTTGGAATGCCACCATGTACTGCTGAAATCATAGCACCCTCAAAATTTACAAAGGCCATTATACCCATGGAATTAAAAAATTTTAGATATTCACCAATAATTTTACGAGGAAAACTCCTATTTTTATGGTCCAAATCATTTAAATAAAGTAGGAAATAATCTTCTTCCTTATCCTCTTCTGGCTTTCTAACACAAAGCTTCACAACATCTTCATCAACTTCTCCACCATCATGATTCCCTCGCAATAGGTAAATATTTCCTGGGAAAATAAATTTTAAAATCATTATCTTTTCTAGAGTTTTTAAATGCTCCTTACCTCGGTCTACGTAGTCCCCTAAAAATACTATTCTTATTTTCTCACCTTCAGTAATCCTTTTGTAAAAATCTACCTTATTAAGTATCATGTCTATTATAAAATCATCAGAATGTATGTCTCCTACAAAATAGTAATTATAAGCACCGTCATTTAAAAAGTAAATTCTAGATGCTGATCTGCCATCATTTAATTTCCCACTAATCTTTTTAATGCTTATATTATTCTTCATTAATTCATTGTTAAAATCACACTCTTCTGACCTATGAATTTTTAAAATTTCGCAAAGTAAAAATTCATGTACATTACATATTTCTTCTAAGTTATCCTCTTCAATGTTATTAATATTTCCCCATAAACTTATAGATATATTATTTATATCCCTTTGGAGGTCCTCTTCACTATAATCATTTAAAGAATTCAACTTTTCCTTAATAGATTTTAATCTTACCACATGGATACTTTCAGATTTATCTAAACCACTACATATCTCTTCCTTATCCATTTCAAAATTTGTCTTACTCTCATGGTTCTCCCCTTGAAACTCCTCTGAATAACTATCATTTTTCACAACTCTCCCCCTACCTTTAAACCCTTAAATCTTGGAAAGCAGATTCATCTTACTTTCCTTACCATTACTTTTTATAATTTTAACTCCTTGGAACTTTTCGTAGTTATTTTTAATTCCATCATCTAAGTTCAGTGATATTTGCTCATTTGAAATATAAGCTGCTATCTGGTCATATTCTATAAGCTCTTCAAGTTGCTTATTCATTCTGTCACATTGCTTCTTTGCTACATTTCTCTCCTTAGTAGTGTAATTTTTAGAACTAGCAATTACTGAAAGTCTATTAATTTCACTCTCATACCTTCTTTGAATCATATGAAGATAATCAACTCTGAATTTAGCTATAACAGACTCATCATATCTATGAACATATATAAACGCTTTAAGACCATCGTTTTTTCCTGATTCAAGAAGCCAGTATATAGGCTTCTTTCCATAAACCTTTAAATGATCTTTATAAAAATCCTTAACAAAATATCTTCTTAAAGTTTCTCTTGAAGTTTCTCCTTCTTTCCCCCCTAAGCCATTAGCAATAAAACTTAAGTTATCTTCTAATGTGTCCGCTCCAAATATCACTTTTACAAAATCTACAAATCTTAATAGAATATCATCTTCATAATACTCGACCTCAGTTATAAGAATGATATTATCTTCCTTTGGAATTAAATTAGTATCTATCCACTGGCTGGCGTCACTCACTTTTCCATTTTCAAAGTCCCATTTGCTGTTTATATCTCCACCAGCATATACTATGCCATTAACATCTGGAGAATATCTACCTAAAATACAGCCAATTCCATAGGAAATAAGGGATTTTACTTCTCTTTCTAAATTTGCTTCTCTTAATGTTATATCCTTTATATCTACCTCTGGAGATAACTCCTTCTGTAATCCGTAGATATCAATAAAGATTTTGTTTAAACTTTCTTCATTGTTCTTAACTCTCTCAATAGCCATTTTTCTTTTGGTAGCCCATTTTTCAAAAGTATCCTTAAGGTATACATTATCTATACGATTTTCTAAAAGTGGATGTTTTTCAAAATTCCAAGAGATTTCAAAGTCATTCCATTCTTCTTCACTAATTTTTATGTTCTCTTCAACTAATCTATCAATCTTCTCTATAACAGTATCTTCAAAAATCCCAGGACTTAAAGGTATATTCTTTAAATCTCCTACCTGAATATTGTAAGTTGGATTCATTATGTCCATAAACATATTAGTAACCTTGCTACATAAAAAGGCTAGCATTACCTTCTCAATTCCTTGGTCATAGAAAAATATAGATGAACCTGCTACGTCAAATATAAATCCTTTCGGTGAATATCTAACACCCATATCCTCGGAAATAAAGGTGTATGTAAGTCCACTTTTAAAATAGAACTCTTCATTCTTTATAGTTCTGCTATAAGACTTATAAAGCTGAGCTGCATAATCCTTAACCTCGCTACCGTTATTTTCCCAATTTATTAGGTATCTATTGTTACCAAACCACTTTCTAAATTCCCCACCCTTATTGTATGGGAACCACTTCTTCTTACTTCTAACAGCGTCATCACTATCCTCAGCTGCAAAGTTGACTTTATTTATATCAACCTCGTACCAATCCCTTAAGAATCTTTTATTATCTGAAGTAGCCATTCCCTGCCTAGGTTTTGCCATAGCTTCAAACCTATCCATTCTTGAGAATACACTCAGTACATTATCATTTACCCAGTATGCAAAGGGTTTTGATGGAATAGTCATAAGCTTTCGAAGCTCTGTGTTGTGTGTAATATTATCTTCACTACCTGCAGAAACCTTTTCAACTAAATTAGCCTTTTCCGTGCTGTTCATAGCTTTAGTAACATCCACTATCCTAGTTTTATATGCCGGAATAATAGTTTTTTGATTTACAAAGGCAACGTTTTGAACAATAGTTCCAACATTTTCTTCAAAGGCTCTTGCACCAAGGTGAACCATATTTATAAATGTACTTTCTTCAAGAAGTTTATTTCTAAGTTCTAGAAAGCTACTTAAGAACATCCATGAATGTTGATTAACCATGGCATATATTCCATCTTCCTTTAAATACTCTCTACATACCTCCATAAATACAGAGAACATATCATGCTTAGAGATAGGATAATGGTCTGCCATATACTTAGCTAAGGTATCATTAGTTCCTCTTAAGCCCATATAAGGAGGATTTGTAATGCAAACCTCATACTTTTTGCTCATTATTCTGCCTTGATTTATAAGTTTTGGCAGCTTTTCATTAAGTATAGTTACATAATCTATAAATATTAAACTATGGTCCTCATTTAATTCCTTAAGGCGTTTTTCTAAACCATAAAAATTAATATCCTTAACTTGAAGAATAGACCCGTATTCCTTTGCATTTCTAAAAGCTTCAGCTAAATATGCTAAATCACCTCTTAAAGCATCATTATCACCAGCAAAGTAATCTACAATTTCATTTTCAATACCATCGCTCTCTTCTACTGCCGCTACATTAATTTTAAGTGGATTTTTCTCTAAGTCTCTAAATAGCCTTCTATTATAGGCTCTAGCCTTCATAATAAGGGCAAAGTTTCCTAGCTGTACAGCCCTTCCATCTATATCTAAGCCAAAGATGTTATTTTCTAATATCTTTCTAGGAATCTCTCTTTCTGAATACCCAGCGCTAATATAAATCTTGTATAAAATCTCAAAGGCATAAACAAGAATATGACCAGACCCCATACACGGGTCAAGAACAGTTATCCCTTCAGGAGAAAGCCCGCTACGCTTTACTTTTACTCTATATATTACTTCTTCAGACTCCCAGGTTTGATTTCCTTGTCCCAAATAGAACTTCATCTCTTCTTCAAGTTTCTTATTTCCATGACCTTGAAGCCATAAACTACCAATGGAATTTTCAACTAAGTATTTAACAATCCACTTAGGCGTAAATAACTGAGTTGCTGCCGGTATATTCTCTTTAGTTATTTTTACATTCTTCTTCAATCCATCAAAAACTCTATCCTTTTCTTCAGAAATATAATATTGATACATCCATCCGATGATTTCAACTTCATCCTTCCAAGCCTCTTCCTCAATGTCACCACAAAGCCTTCGAATAATAGAATTCTCATCAAGAAGGCTATTGGGTAATAATAGTTCTGTATAATCCTCTATCTTTTCAAATAGAGCTGGAATTATTCTTCCTAACTCATTACACTGCCTTACTAAAATATATCTATAAAGTTTTTCTCTTGCCACATTATTTCCTATATCAATAAGTTCATATACATAATTAGGATCTAAGTCAAGTTCTTCTACAACTTCCCCTACCCTTGAAATAACGTCTGGTTCTGACTTTCCTGATATCTCCGACGAAAGAATTCTTACCCCTGTTGGTAAATAATCATTAACCTCCATATATCTAAGAGCAATCAACCTATTAAACCAAGTATATGCAACCTCATCTATAACCTGTTCAAAGCCTCTTTCTTCAATTTCTCTAATAAGCACTCTTCTATGTCTAGGAGAAACGCTAAATATCTCTTCTCTGCCTTCTACTCTAAAGCCACCTTGAACTTCCTCTATATTTCTTATGAGACCCTTCTCTATTCCAATGCTATAAGCCTTATATTCAATGGCTTCCATTAGATTAACTCTCGCCCAGGTAGCAAAGGACCTGATTTTACTTTTATCCATGGTTTATTACTCCTTATACCCTTAATAATTCAATAACTAATTATATCACAGTAATAATCAAATCAAAAATAACGGATAGAATTATGCCTACCGCTACTTTTATAACTTCATTCAAAATAAGTCCTAACAATATATTCCTATATAATAATTTAAAATCGTAAAAGACCTAAGCATATTCTACTTAGGCCTTTTAATGTACAATTACTTCTTTTATTCAATTACTGTTATAAAAAACAACCTTTTATTTATTTCTTTTCAACTCCATAACCATTTTTCTTAGCCACTTCTCCACTCTCATTTAACGCTGGCTCTTCAATGGTTGTATTAAAACTGTTATTAGCAAATTGACCTTGAGATTTCGTACCATTTTTAAGATAATTTTCTCTTGTATATTCTCTTTGATCCCCTGGTCTTTGCTTTATTCCCTCTCCCTCTTCTCTAATAATTTTCTTATCCATAATTTCCTCCTTTAAAATAATAAAATAAATAGTGATATATAGTGATAAGTTTAATTACTAAAACTCACTATTTATTATGTGCTTTTGAGACTTTTTTATGATTAGCAACAATTGCTATTAATTTTAATAAAATCAGACTAAACCCTAGCGCAAAAAAATCTAAGAACTTATCGGTTTAAGTTCTTAGATTTTTACTTCATTTTAAGCCTTTGCACCAAAAGCTATTCTATTTTCCTCATCCACCTCCAAGGCTCTTTTTCTTACTAAAAATACTATTTGGAGAAAGTCTTTGAGTATTACTATCTTCATAGTAACGCTCCTCATTTGTTTCATTTGTTTCTTCTTCAGCACTTGGCTTTATTTTAGCATCCTCTTTATCAAATACCATAATTTAATCTCCTTTTTAAATAATAAAAATTATTTCTATTTAATAATCTTTTAAAATAGTATTTACACTTTTTCAATTATTATTGCTAGAAATCTTTGGTGTTAAAATAAAAAAATCAAGCCAACATAATTTATGTTGACTTGATTTGGTGCGCCATCGGGGGTTCGAACCCCGGACACCCTGATTAAGAGTCAGGTGCTCTACCAACTGAGCTAATGGCACATATATTCCTTACAAGAATTATTATACGACAGTTTTTTTATATTGTAAATACCTACTTTTGAAATATTTATAACTTTTAATTTTATTATACATTACTCCCTCAATTATAAATTATTACCAAAATAAAACTAATTATAACCCTAGTCATTACTTATTGCATTTTTCTATTCAACTTTAATTTTCAGACTTTCCTAGCTAATCTATGACTGAAGTATACTTACGCTGGATACTTTGCTTCTCTTCTCTCCCAATAAAGATTGTCATTAGGATGAAGGTCGAATTTATCGATAATTTTACATTTTCAGCTTCAAGTTCTTCTCTCATTATATTTTCTCTAGATTTTTACAATAGATTAGCTAGAAAACCTTATCATTTCCTTTGAACCAGTATATTTATACTAACCGATAAATACCTTATTAACGTCTTCTTCATTACTTAGATATAGTAAATGTTGATAATATAAATGGAACTCAATAATATCTCCAACCTTATAATCCTTATCGCAATCTTCAATATCTATTATTAGATGATCACTGCTTCCACCCATGACCTTAATATTTTTATCTAAAGGTATTAAAGTCTCAGTATTAACCAAATCCTGTTTTCCTATCCCTAGTAATGCCCTTCTTCTCATTCCTCTATCTTCATAAGTTGGAGTATTTCCAAAAGCATCAATAAATATATTCCCAATTGGATGAGAAGGCTTGTCCTTTACTTCTACAACCTGAGCTTTAAGAATAAAAGTATCCATATGTAAATCTGCAATATTATATTTCCAAATCTCATATAAATCCCTAGCTACTAGTATTCCTTCACCAATTCGCAAGTTATTCACACGCTCTGGCATCTTACCGTCAACTAACAAAGTTAAAGATGAAGTAGCTCCCCCTGATATTACATCTAATGTCCTACCAATTTTCTTTTCAATCTTTTCTGCGACATCACATAATTTCCCTAAATTAACTTCAGTAGGTACAATAGCTCCATAACAACCTAAATTTGTTCCCACACCATATAAGTGAAGATTTTTCATCTCCCTTTCAACCCAAAGAGCTAACTCTATAAATTCATTCTCATCGAAAACCCCTTCTCTTAAATCTCCTAAGTCCATCATGAGAATTACCTTATGAATCTTATTTTGTCTCATTGCTTCTTGATTTATTTTATACAAAGTATTTTTTTCTGAATTTAAACTTATGTCAGCAAACTTAACTACCTGTGGTATTTCACTAGCCATCGGTATACGAATAAGCATAAGAGGTTTTTTGATACCTCTATCTTTTAGCCTTACTATTTGATTAATTCTAGATGTAGCAATATACTCGCACCCACCTTCAATCATTGCATCTGCGATTTGTGGCATACTATGCATAAGCTTTACTACACCAGCAATTGAAATTCCTGATTTTTGACACAGCCCTTTTACTTCTACTGTATTTTCATATATCTTTCTTAGATTAATCTCAAGTTCTGGAAAGTATTTATCTTCCTCTATCTCTT
>DALZNT010000104.1:0-12775 GCA_032005505.1 Clostridium sp.
TATTATTTTTACCATCGTTTAGTAATAAAAGCTTTAGCTCTCCATTCTCATCAATTACTATATCATTGTTGCCCAGGACACTGTATTTATCTCCATCATTAATATTAATAATTTCGTATTTTTCCATTTCACTCAAATATCTATACTTATCATCCATGATATCACCCCATATAATCTTTAAATTACTAAAATTAATATGTGGCTTTAGATGATTTTATGAGTAGATAAGCAAAACTTAATACAATTATAATATATTTTATGAAAATGTAAACCATTATGTACTTATATCTTTAAATAAAAAAATAAAAAGGTGGATTCACCTTTTCATTTTATTTAGTCTTCAGTTTTAGTTTCTTCACTATCTTTTATAGCATCTTTTCTTGAAAGATTTACTCTTCCTTGAGGGTCAATTTCAGTAACCTTTACAAGAATTTCATCTCCAACAGCTACTACATCTTCAACTTTAGCAACTCTTTCGTTAGCAAGCTTAGATATGTGTACTAGACCTTCTTTACCTGGAATCACTTCAACGAAAGCCCCAAATGCCATTATCTTAGTAACTTTACCTAAGTATATTTCACCAACTTCTACTTCTTTAGTGATTTCTTTAATGATTCTTAATGCTTCATTAGCACTATCACCATCATTAGACATGATTACTATCTTACCATCATCATTAGTGTCAATCTTAACTCCAGTATCAGCTATTATTTTCTTAATAGTCTTTCCACCAGGTCCGATAATTTCTCTAACCTTGTCTGGCTTTATGTTTATAGTGTACATTCTAGGAGCATATGGTGATAACTCTTCTCTTGGAGCTGAGATACACTCATTGATTTTCTCTAAAATGTGCATTCTTGCTACTCTAGCGTCTTGTATTGCAGTTCTGATACAATACTTAGATAATCCTTTGATTTTTGTATCAACTTGGATAGAAGTTATTCCTACTTCAGTACCTGCAACTTTAAAGTCCATGTCTCCGAAGAAATCTTCTATTCCTTGAATATCAGTCATTACTGCTTCATCACTTAAATCTTCACTAGTGATTAATCCCATAGCTATACCAGCAGCTGGTCTCTTTAAAGGTACACCAGCATCAAGTAATGCTAAAGTACTTCCGCATACACTTGCTTGAGATGTAGATCCATTAGAGCTTAAAACCTCTGAAACTAATCTTATAGCATATGGGAAATCCTCTGTAGAAGGTATTAGTGGCTCTAAAGCTCTTTCAGCTAAAGCTCCGTGTCCAATCTCTCTTCTTCCTGGTCCTCTTAGTGGTCTAACTTCTCCTACACTGTATGCTGGGAAGTTATAATGGTGCATATATCTCTTGCTATCTTCTTCTCCGATACCATCGATGATTTGAACATCTCCAAGGGCACCTAAAGTTGCAACTGTCATTACTTGAGTTAATCCTCTTGTGAATAATCCAGTTCCATGAGTTCTTGGAAGTAATCCAGTTTCACAAGTTATTTTTCTAATCTCGTCAAATCCTCTTCCATCTGGTCTTCTTCTATCTTTAAGCATCATATGTCTTACGATTTCTTTTTGGATGTTGTATACAGTTTCACCTATATCGCTACCCTTATCAGCGTACTTTTCAGAGAACTCTTCATTAATTTTAGCTTTTATTTCACTAACTCTAGCATTTCTTACATCTTTATCAATGATATACATAGCTTCTTTTAACATATCGTAAGAGAAGTTTCTTACGTCTGTAGCTAATTCTTCATCAACATGATATAAAACTGGCTCTATTTTAGTCTTTCCAAACTTAGCTCTTGCTTCTTCTTGGAATGCAATAATGTTTTGACACTCATTGAAACCAAAGTCGATAGCTTCTATCATAGTTTCTTCAGGAATTTCATCTCCACCAGCTTCTATCATCATAACTCTATCTTTAGTTGCACATACAGTTAATTGCATAGTGCTTAGTTCTCTTTCCTTAGAGTTTGGATTAATTACAAACTGTCCATCGATTAAACCTACAGATACTGTAGCTACTGGATCTACAAATGGAATACTAGATATATATAATGCTATAGATGCAGCATTCATTGCTAATATTTCAGGAACATTATCTTGATCTACAGAAACAACAGTACAAACAACCTGAACATCATTTCTATAACCTTTTGGGAATAGAGGTCTTATAGGTCTATCAATCGCTCTACCGTTAAGTATAGCTTTTTCTGATGGTCTTCCCTCTCTCTTTAAGAATCCTCCTGGAATCTTACCTACTGCGTATAATCTTTCTTCGTATTCTACACTTAGTGGGAAAAAGTCAATTCCTTGTCTTGGCTCTTGAGATGCATTTACATTTACAAGGATTACAGTTTCACCGTAACTTATAAACATAGCGCAATCAGATAACATTCCAACTTTACCAAGTTCAATCTTCATTTCTCTTCCCGCTACAGTTGTGCTTAATGTATTTGTCATTATTATTCCTCCTTTCGATTTTGAGAATATATATATAATATTTATATTATTTCTAACTTTAATTAAAATTAAAATAATAGAGCGGCCATTGCCGCTCTTAATTATTTTCTAATGCCTAATTTAGCAATTATTGTACGGTATCTTTCGATATCTTGCTTCTTTAAGTAGCTTAAAAGCCCTTTTCTTTGTCCAACCATCATTAAAAGACCTCTTCTTGAGTGGTGGTCTTTTTTGTGAAGTTTTAAGTGCTCAGTTAATTCCTTAATTCTTTCAGTTAATAATGCTATTTGAACTTCTGGTGATCCTGTATCTCCTTCAGTTCTTGCATATGTTACCATTATTTCTTGTTTTCTTGCCTTATCCATGCGTAATGCACCTCCAATTGTTAAATCGCCAAATCCCATGTATTCCGTTGGCATTCGGAATACCTAGCATAAGGTTCCTCTGAAATTATATCAAATTAAAATTTCTTTGTAAATAGAAAAAATAATTTCCTTTAATTATTTTTGTAAAAAATTAGATTTTAATGCAAATCTTTGCCAAGGTTTTCGTAATTTTTACTAGCAATGTATGCTTTATCCTTAATTAATTGATTTTTCAATTCCTCTATTGTAAGAAATTTCTTTTCTTCTCTTATCTTTTCCATAAAATAAATTTTTATATCCTTCTGATAGATATTTTCATTAAAATTTAATATATGGGTTTCAATACTTAGCTTTTTGCCATCCACAGTTGGGTTATAGCCTATATTCGTAATACCCTTATAGAAATTATTTTTGTATTCTACAACAGTACCATAGACCCCCCCCTTAGGGACTAAGTATCTTTTATTATAATTGAGATTTACAGTAGGAAAATCTATAGTTCTTCCTAACTGCCTTCCTTCAATAACTCTTCCACTTAACATAAAAGGTCTTCTTAAAAGTTTATTAGCTCTTTCAATATTACCTTCCTGAAGATTATGTCTAACTACAGAACTACTTACCACTTCTTCATCAATCGTAATAGGTTCAATCACCCTAAGTTCATAACCAAGGTCTTCACTTCTTTCATTAAGAAGCTCTACGTCACCCAGGTTTTTATATCCAAATCTATAGTTAAAGCCCACAACTATACCATGAGCATTGTAATATTCCCTTAAATTCTTAATGAAATCGCAAGGAGATATCTCCATAAATTCTCTATTGAATTCCATAAAGTTTAGGATATCTACTCCTAATTCTTTAAATAGTTTTGATTTTTCCTTATTACTCATTATAAGTTTAGGGCAAATTTCTTTATTAATCACCGATAATGGATGATTTTTAAAAGTACAAACCATAATCTTTACATCGTCAATATTATTTTCTACCTTAATTTTCTTCGCTAAATTTCTAGCATTTTGAACTAAGGCTCTATGACCAATGTGTATACCATCAAAGCTTCCTAAAATTATAACTGTAGGTATGTCTATTATCTTAGTAAAATTATCCCTAATGACATTCATAAGTATATCCCCTAAATAAACATTTTTATTAATTTAAATCCTGCCTCTGTTTCTGAGCCAATACCTATTAGTACATCTTCACTGTTATAAACTGTATAACTTTCAAACTTCTTTATTTGATTAAGTAGAGTTCTATCATTAATTACAACTCCATTTGAAATCAGCTTTTCAAACTTCTCATTTACAACTAGTTTTGGAAACTTTTCAAATGCCTTTTCTAAAGGAATTATATAAGACTTTATATTATCCTCATTTAAATCCTCTAGCTTAACGCTATTTTCTATGGTGAAAGGTCCTGTTCTTGTTCTCTCCAGGCTCCACATCATTGCTCCACACCCTAGTGCTTCTCCTATATCATAGCATAAACTTCTAATATAAGTTCCCTTTGAACATCTAACTCTTATGGATATCATTGGACTATCCATAGATAAAATATCAATACTATGAATTGTAATACTTCTAGGTTCTCTATAAACTTCCTTACCTTCTCTAGCTAATTCATAAAGCTTTTTACCATTTTGCTTTAAAGCTGAATACATAGGGGGTACTTGCTGTATGTTACCTACAAACTTTTCAATAGCCGAAACTATTTCCTCATTAGTAGAAGTAACTTCACTCTCACGTAGTATTTTACCTTCTCTATCATAGGTATCTGTAACTACGCCTAGCTTTATTCCTGCAACATACTCCTTAGTATCTTCCATAATAAACTCTATAGCCTTCGTAGCTCTTCCTAAGCATACCGGAAGTACTCCGCCTGCTTCTGGATCTAAAGTTCCACCATGTCCAACTTTTTTCTCCTTAGCAACTCTTTTAACTTTTCTAACTACATCAAAGGAAGTTATCCCAAGCGGTTTATTTATATTTAAAACTCCACAAACTTTAGCTTTTTCAATTTCTGCCATAACTATATCAACTCGTTTTCTAATATTTCGTTAAGCTTCTCTTTCATAGCTGACATGGTTCCTTCATAGAATAAGCCTGCAGCTCTCACATGACCGCCACCATTAAATATCTCAGCTATTTTAGCTACGTCTACTTTTTCTTTAGATCTTAAACTTACCTTAACTCCACCTTTAGCCTCTTTGAAAAGAGCTACTACTTCAACGCCCTCTATCATAGTTCCAAAATGAATAACTTCTGCTGAATCCATGGATTCCAGACCAGATTTTAGAAGCATCTCATCAGTAATTTCCATGTATGCTACCTTGCCATCAACCTGTAGATTGATAGTTTCAATAACTTTTCCAAAGAACTTTATTTTTTTAAAATCTTTATTATCAAAGACTCTTCTTTGAATGGCGTTAAAATCAACCCCAGTTTCAAGAAGCTTCGATGCTACTTCATGAGTTCTGCTTGTAGTATTAGAATGCTTAAAGGAACTTGTATCTGTAAGCAGAGATGTATAAAGAGATACTGCTATATCCTTAGTTATTGGAGCCTTCAATAAATTTAAAATATCAAAAATAATTTCTCCAACTGCTGCTGATTTAGTATCAACGTAATTTAAATCACCATATTTTTCATTACTCATATGGTGATCTATATTAACAATTGCATAATCTCTAGCTTCTTTTTGCAAATTTCCATTTATTCTTTTAAAGTCGCCACAATCAACTACTATTACTAAATCTGTATCTTCTTGTACATAATCAGCTAAACCCGTAATTTCATCAGCACACCTTAGATATGTGAAGGTATCTGGAACAACCTCCTTAGAGATTATGTATACTTCTTTAGAAAGAGCCCTCAGCCCTTGAACTAGGGCTGTGGAACTTCCTAAAGAGTCACCATCTGGAGATTGGTGAAATGTAACACCAATCTTCCTGCTTTTCTCTATGATATCTAAAATTTCCTTAGTTATCATTTGAATCATTCTCCTTTATTTTTCTGAATAATGATTCAAGATGACTTGCTTTATCTAAAGTTGTATCAAGCTCTATAATTACTTCAGGCACATGTCTTAACTTAACATTTTTACCTATTTCTTTTCTTATAAAGCCAGTAGAACTTTTAAGGATTCTTAATGCTTCTGCCTTTTGCTCTTCTGTACCAAAGATACTAAGAAAGACTTTTGCATAACTTAAATCTCTTGTAACTTCTACATCTGTTACACTTACCATGGCAGTAAGTCTCGGATCTTTTATTTTGTTTCGGATAGTATTACTAACATCCTTTTTTATTTCTTCGTTTATTCTTCCGCCTCTATAGTTCGCCATGGAGATCGCCCCTTCCTATTTAAGTCCTTTTGGTTTAATTTCTTCCATGATATAACCTTCGATGATGTCACCTTCTTTTATATCATTAAATCTCTCAACACTAAGACCACATTCATATCCTGCTGCTGCTTCTTTAACGTCATCTTTAAATCTCTTTAATGATGCAAGAGTTGATTCAGCGATAACTATGTTATCTCTTAATACTCTAACCTTACAGTTTCTTGTAAGTTTACCGTTTAGAATGTAACAACCAGCAATAGTACCAACGCTAGATAATTTGTAAACCATTCTAGCTTCAGCTCTTCCAATTACAACTTCTTTATATTCAGGCTCTAACATACCAATCATTGCTGATCTAATATCATCTAAAGCATCGTATATTATTCTATAAGTCTTGATTTCTACTCCATCTCTTTCAGCTATCGCTGTAGCATTATTATCAGGTCTTACATTAAATCCGATAATAATTGCATTTGAAGCGTAAGCTAGAGATACGTCTGTTTCAGTTATAGCTCCAACTGCTCCGTGGATAACTCTAACTTTTACAGTTTCAGCAGATAACTTCTCTATAGATTGTTTAACTGCTTCAGCAGAACCTTGAACGTCAGCTTTAACAATTACGCTAAGTTCTTTAACTTTACCTTCTTGAATTTGGTTATATAGGTTCTCCATAGAAACTCTGTTTGAAGTTTGGAAGTGCTCTTGTCTTATCTTCTCTTTTCTTGCATCAGCCATGTTTCTAGCAGTTTTCTCGTCCTTAACAACAGTGAATCTATCTCCTGCTGCTGGAACTTCAGAAAGACCTAAAATCTCAACTGGAATAGATGGACCTGCTTCCTTAGTTTTAGCTCCTTTATCATCTATCATAGCTCTGATTCTACCATAAGTAGTACCAACTATTATAGAATCTCCTGATTTTAGAGTTCCGTTTTGAACAAGAATACTTGCTACTGGACCTCTACCTTTATCAAGCTTAGCTTCGATAACTGTTCCTTTAGCTCTTCTGTTTGGATCAGCTTTAAGCTCTTGCATTTCAGATGTTAATACTACCATTTCTAGTAATGTATCAATACCTTCTTTAGTATGAGCTGATACTGGTACGCAGATAGTATCTCCGCCCCAATCTTCAGATACTAGTCCAAACTCAGTTAATTCTTGCTTAACTCTGTCTGGGTTTGCACTTTCTTTATCCATTTTGTTGATTGCAATAATCATTGGAACTTCCGCTGCTTTACAGTGGTTTATAGCTTCTACTGTTTGAGGCATTATTCCATCATCTGCTGCAACAACTAAGATAACGATATCTGTAACTTGTGCTCCTCTAGCTCTCATAGCTGTGAAAGCTTCGTGTCCTGGAGTATCAAGGAAAGTTATCTTTTGATCATTGATATCTACTGTATAAGCACCGATATGCTGAGTGATTCCACCAGCCTCTGTTGCTGTAACTTTAGATTTTTTAATAGCATCAAGTAATGATGTTTTACCGTGGTCAACGTGACCCATTACTGTAACTATTGGTGGTCTCTTAACTTCATCTTCAGCTGAAATATCATTTATATCGTCCATTTCATCTTCTTGCTCTTCTGCAACATCTCCAGTATGACTTTCTTTTAAAACTGCAAATGAACCAAAGCTCTCTATAAGTGTCTCTGCTGTTTTAAAGTCAACTTCTTGGTTTACACCAGCCATAACACCTTGGAAAATTAAAGCTCTAATAACCTCTACAACTGGTTTTTTAAGCTTATCAGCAAGATCCTTAACAACTATAGTTTCATCCATTTCGATTACTTCGTCTAGAGTTTCAGCTGCTTGTTCAGCTTCAGCTTTTCTAACTGCTGCGCTTTTTCTACCCTTACTGTTTTTTCTTTGTTGCTTAGCTATGTCTTCATTGATTTTTGACTCGTATTCTTCAATGATTTCTTTCTTTTCAGCTGCTTCTTTCTTCTGTTCTGCATACAGTTCTTTTATAAGATCTGCATCCTCTTCATCAATAACACTCATGTGATTTTTGGCTTCTACGCCAAACTCATCCATTAATACTGTTATAAGCTCCTTACTTGAAACTTCTAACTCTTTAGCTAATTCATATACTCTTACTTTCGCCAAAATTTTCACCCCCGAATTTACATTCCGTAATTCTCTTTCCATAACTTTATTAAATTTTTACTTATCTTACTATCTTTTACTGCAAGGATGTTTATCTCTTGTCTACCTATAGCTCCACCTAACTCTTCACTGTTTATGTCGCTAATTACAGGTATTTTTCTATCCTCACAAAATTTTTGAAACTTACTTCTAGTGTTTTCTGAACACTCTTTAGACAAAATACACAAACTAATCTTATTTCTTTTAATCTCTTCTTCACAGGCATTATAGCCTTCTACAAGATTTCTTGATTTTTTTGCAATTCCTAAGAAGTTTAAGAACTTATTCTGCATCTGCTATCTCTTCCTTTAGTTTATCATATATTTCGTCACTTATTTTACATTCTAAGTTTCTTTCTAATCTTTTTGTTTTAACGGCCTTTTCAAGACAAGCACTGTCTCTACATATGTAAGCTCCTCTGCCTGGTTTCTTACCGTTTAAATCCATAGATATCTCATTTTCTTTATTTTTAACAACTCTAATGAGTTCTTTCTTTGGTTTCATTTCCATGCAACCTGTGCACATTCTTTGAGGTATCTTTTTTACTTTCATAAGGTTCACCTCTTTTAAAGAATTTCTTCTTCAGCTCTTGCTGCTTCAGCTTTTACCGCTTCTGCTTGTGCCTTTACAGCTTCAGCTTGAGACTTGCTCTTTATATCTATCTTCCATCCAGTAAGTCTTGCCGCTAATCTAACGTTTTGACCTTCTTTACCGATTGCTAATGATAGTTGATTATCATCAACAACAACCTTAGCATTCTTGTTAACTTCGTCTACATCAACAGATATAACCTTAGCTGGGCTAAGTGCATGAGCAATATACTCATCTGGTAACTTACTCCATTTAATTATATCAATCTTCTCATTTTTAAGTTCATTTACTATGTTCTGAACTCTAATTCCCTTAGGACCAACACATGCTCCCATTGGATCTACATCTTCTTCTTTAGAGAATACAGCTATCTTAGTTCTTGAACCCGCTTCTCTAGCTATGTTTTTGATTTCTACTATTCCGCTATATATCTCTGGAACCTCAAGCTCAAATAATCTCTTAACTAGACCTGGGTGCGTTCTTGAAACTACAATTTGTGGTCCTTTAGAACTCTTCTTAACTTCTACAATGTAAAGTTTTAACTTCTCATTGAAAATGTAAGCTTCTCCTGGCATTTGCTCATTTGACCCTAAAACAGCTTCTAGCTTTCCAAGATCAATAAACACATTCCCTCTATCTTTTCTTAGAACTATACCTGTTATGATGTCAAACTCTTTTGTAATGAATTCATTATATATAAGAGTTCTTTCGGCTTCTTTAATTCTTTGAACTACAACTTGCTTAGCCGCCTGAGCTGCAACTCTTCCAAAATCTCTTGGAGTTATTTCTATTTCAGCAATATCTTCTAAAGTGTATCTTGGATTAATTTCTCTAGCATCTTCAACTGAAATCTCAATTACACCATCAAAAACTTCTTCAACAACTTCTTTTAATGAATATACATGAGTTTCTCCTGTTTCTCTGTTAACCCACACTCTAACATTTTGCTCTTTAGCATGAGACTTTGCAAAGTTCTTTTTGTACGCTGCAACTAATGCATCTTCAATTGTGGTAAATAGCATTTCCTCGCTTATTCCCTTTTCAACAACAAGCTGCTTTGCTGCTTCTATAAATTCTTCTTTAAATCTGGTGCTCATTTTTGTACTTCCTCCTTATAAAGTAGGGTTTAAAGTAACCATTGAAACCTTCAACATCGGTAATATAACCACATTATTATCAACTTCTAAAGTTAAACTTTCACCATCAAACCCCTTTAATACCCCTTCGTATTTCTTCTTTCCTTCAACTAAAGCTGATAATATTACAGCTACGTCTTGATTCATATATCTATTAAAGTGCTCCTTTGTAAATAAAGTTCTGAATACTCCTGGTGATGAAACTTCCAGATTGTATTCTTCCACTATAGGGTCTTCTATATCTAACATTTCACTTACTAATCTACTTGTTATAACACAATCATTTAGTGCAACCCCAGATTCTTTATCTATATAAACTCTTAATATGTTTTGTCCGCCTTCACGAACATACTCTAAGTGATAAAGGTCAAAGCCTTGTTTTTCAACTATACTTGCAATTTTGTCATTTAGTTTATCAACAACACTATTAGTTTTCATAATGCACCTCCTCCTTACTTATTATATTTCCTATAAAACTTCAATAATAAACCTATTATTTATAATTAAAACGCAACTAACTATGAGTTGCGTTTTAATAAATAGAGAGTAGGCACAAATCCTACTCTCCTCAAAGTTTATTATCTTCATAGTTTATTCTTCAAAATTCATTATAACATACTAAAATTTATTTTGCAATGACTTTCAAAGTTATATACAACTTTTTCCATCTAATGTCAAGAAATGCATTTGTGGCCTTTTAAAATTACATATTAAAATAAACTTAGCTGATTTGTTTCTGGGAGATTCCCTATAGCTCCATGGCTCGCCAGTGCCTCAACTACAGTTTTTGTAGCCTTACTTCTAATTCTAAGGTCTTCCTTGGAAATAAATTCTCCATCTTTCCTAGCTTCCCCAATAGCCTTAGCCGCATTTTCTCCTACTCCAGCAAGGCCGCTTATAGGAACTCTAATGAACTCACCCTCTATGGTAAATTTAACTGGATCAGACTTATATACATCTACAGGTAAGAATTTAATACCTCTCTTATACATTTCATGACACAGTTCCAAGGTTGTTAACAGTCCTTTTTCCTTAGTACCTATATTGTTCCCAAGAGCGTTTAATTCATCCATAGTATGTTTCATTGCTTCTTCACCCTTAACTACTAAATCTCCATCAAAGTCATCTGCTCTTACAGTAAAGTAAGTCGCATAATAAGCTTTAGGATAATAAACCTTAAAGTAGGCTATTCTAATAGCCATGGTTACATAAGCAACAGCGTGACCCTTAGGGAACATGTATTTAATTCTCTTACAAGATTCAATATACCAGTCCGGCACATTATGTTCCCTCATAATAGCTTCAAATTCTTCAGATACTCCCTTACCCTTTCTAACCTTCTCCATGATAGTGAAGGCAGTTTTAGGTTCTAGACCCTTGTAAATTAGGTAAACCATGATATCGTCTCTGGTAGAAATGCAATCCTTCAGAGTTGTATATCCTTCCTTTATAAAATACTGTGCATTGTTAAGCCATACGTCAGTACCGTGAGAAAGTCCAGAAATTCTCACTAAATCCGAGAATGTCTTTGGCTGAGTATCAATAAGCATCTGTCTAACAAACTTTGTTCCAAACTCAGGAATTCCATAACATCCAACTTCACATCCAAGCTCCTCAGGTGTTAATCCCAAACCTTCAGTTCCTATAAATAAACTTAGAACTTTGTCATCTGATAAAGGTACACTTTGAGGGCTTATTCCTGTTAAATCCTGTAGCATTCTAAGCATAGTAGGATCATCGTGACCTAGAATATCTAATTTTAGAAGTCTACCACTGATAGAATGATAATCAAAGTGAGTAGTTATTATCTCAGAGTTCGGGTCATCAGCTGGATGCTGTATTGGGCAAAAATTAAAGATTTCATTATCTGCAGGCACAACCATGATTCCACCAGGGTGCTGTCCCGAAGTTCTCTTTACTCCTGTACATCCAATAGTAAGCCTTTCAATTTCTGCATTAGTAGTATTTATATCCCTCTCATCAAGATATTTCTTTACATATCCATATGCAGTTTTATCTGCAATAGTTCCTATAGTTCCCGCCTTAAAGGTATGGCCTTTCCCGAATAGAACCTCAGTATATCTATGAATATCCGCTTGATTATCTCCTGAGAAGTTAAGGTCTATATCCGGTTCCTTGTCTCCCTCAAATCCAAGAAATGTTTCGAATGGAATATCATGGCCATCTCTTATATACGGTGCACCACATTTCTCACAATTCTTTTCCGGTAAGTCGACTCCTGAAGCCACAGAACCATCCATGATAAACTCACTATTTTTACAATTAGGGCATATATAGTGAGGTGGAAGTCCATTAACCTCAGTAATATCTGTCATTGTAGCAACGAATGAGGATCCAACAGACCCTCTAGAACCAACTAAGTATCCATCACTTAAAGATTTTGCCACAAGCTTCTGAGCGATTAGATAAAGCACCGCATATCCATTGTTAATAATGGAATTCAGCTCCTTATCAAGTCTCTTTTGAATAACCTCTGGGAGATTATCTCCATATATTGACCTCACCTTATTCAGTGTCATGTTTCTAATATCATCCTCTGCTCCCTCTATTTTAGGCGCATAGGTTTCATCTGGTATTGGTTTTACGTCCTCTACTATACTTTCAATATACTGTGGATTTTTAATTACTACCTCTTTAGCTTTTTCCTCACCTAAATAAGAAAATTCTCTAAGCATTTCTGTAGTAGTTTTTAAATATAATGGTGGTTGATTGTCTGCATCATCAAAGCCTTTACC
>DALZNT010000105.1:0-12266 GCA_032005505.1 Clostridium sp.
TTATTATTATGTATATTATATAAAAAACAATATATTATGGAATAACACAATTTTTATTGTTCTTAATACACTGATTCATTATTATATTTTATTCTCTCTTCAAAAACTCTACATAAAAGCTTAAATTACTGTGATAATTTAAGCTCGAATATTTCCCATTAAAATTCCAAGTTTAAAAATAGCGCTAACCTCCCCTTTTAACATCCTTCACATAATCTATAGGTCTATAAACCGCTCCAAATCTATATAGCCAAAGACCTTCTTCCTTGACTCCCCCAGCTGGGTATGCTTTTTCATTGGCTGAATTTATTATTTTCCCATCACCTATATACATTACAACATGTCCTGGGGTAAATATTATGTCTCCCGGCTGCAGGTCTTTGTTTGAGACCTTATAATCCTTTAAAATTTCTTGCTGTTCTGTTGTTGAATATCCGATAGATACATCGGTAACTTCTTTATATGTCCAAAACGTAAGTCCTGAACAATCGAAGGCCTGATTTCCTATGTATTCATCCTTATCTAAAGGATAATAGTCAATTCCATAGTAATCAATGAGCTCATTTAATCTTTCCTCGGTCATGATTTCACCTTTTCCACCCCAAACATATTCAAGCCCTATTCTATCTTTTGCTAACTGTATTACCTCATTTATTATCTCTATGTCTTCACTGGACATTTTCTTCCTTTCATTCTCATAGGTGTTGTCTAATATTTTATTACAAATAATAAATACTATTGTAAAGACACATATGAAACCAAGGAATTTAAACATACCTTTCTTGATTCCTCTTCCTCTACCTCTTCCTCTACCTCTTCCTGTTAACCGTCCCCTCTTCAAATTTATCCCCCCTTGTATAATATTTTATCCTTATATAACACGTGATTTATGACTTTTATCTTAACATTTTAAATATATACGTATTGCTTTTATTCTCCGTCCAATCTTAGACCACTTATTCTTAAACATGAAAAAAACACCTTCATTACAAAGGTGTTTAAGTTTACTATTCTGTCCCGTTTATCCCTCTATCATATTAGATAACTGGCTTCCAATATAATTTAATATTATTCCCAATGATATAGAATCCGTTTGAGTGTTATTCCCTTTATATACTAAACCTATATCAATAATATCTTCTACACTTTTCTTTTTAACATGAGATATATATCCTATTTTAGCCCCTTGCTCTTTTGCATCTCTAAGTAAATGTTCATTATGATTATCATCTTGTCTCATACATTGAATACATATAACAAGTGATTTTTCATTTGAATTCCCTACAGCTTTTATTTGATAATTAGGATCTATAAATGCGCTAGTTCTTTTTCCCATAAGAATAAGTTCTACCTGCAATCTCCACACCTCTGAAGTCATTGGAATTCCAACAAATATAACTTCATCACTATCCTTAATTATTTCTACAAGAGTTTGGACTAAGTTTTCATCTAGTGATGTCATTGCCCGTTCTATGCCTTCTGAAATAATTTTCCCATATTCCACTGGACTAATGGCTCTTTCACGCTGCCCTTCAAAATATTTACCATCATACTGATAACTCTCACTAAATTTGTTGTATCCATTTCTGAAACTTGGAAAGTTTTCATAATATAGCTGTTTAACAAACCTTTGAGCCGTGGATACAGAAATATGTATTGAACTTGCAAACTCTTGTATATTTGATACATTTAAATCTTTATAATTTTTTAATATAAGCTCTGCTATATTAAAATATATATCATCCTGATCATAGGTGTTGTAACATTCTAGTAACCCAATTAATCCAAGCATAATCCCCCGCCCCTTCTATTCTTAACGATTAACTATATATATATCTTACACAAAATTATTACATATTTAAATATAAACATAAATATACCCCCATCCAGAGACAGGGGTATTTCTATTAATTAAATTAACAAGGGTGTTAATTAACATAGCTTTTAATTAATATAGTTTTTAATTACTTTTGCTAAAGTTAGCTGCATTAGCTCCTGCTATTTTTCCTGAAGTATATGCAAAGCCTAGTGTTCCACCTTCGAAGTCAACATATGACTGACCATACATTCCGCCTGCATCAGCACCCGCAACATATAATCCTTTTATTGCTTCTCCGTTTTCATTTACTGCTTCTATGTTCTCATTAATTCTAACTCCACCAAGGGTTCCAAGGTTACGTCCTGAGAATTTTATTGCATAGAATGGTCCTTTTTGAACTGGGATTAAACGTTCTGTTTCTGAGAAGAATAATTCATCTTCACCCTTTTCAATTGCACCATTAAATTGGTTTACAGATTCAACAAATGCATCCTTATCAACACCCATTGCTGCTGCTAATTCTTCTATTGTTTCACCTTTAAATACAACTCCATCACCAACAATTGGATCTAGTACTTCTCTAAAGTCATATGGTGTACGCTCTTCTTCTATGAACATATCAGTATCGTTTGGCTCGTTAAACTCCATGAAATACTGACGGTTTCCTTCCCACTTACCGAATTGGTCCTCGATAGCTACTGTTCCTTTTTCAGCTATAGTATCAAGCATTGCAGAGTCAACTATTACAAACTCAGTTTCCTTCGGCTGCATGTGTATCTCTGCTCCGTGTTGTGCATAAAGTGTAGTCTTAGTTTCATCTGAGAAACGTTGACCTAAAGTGTTAACCCTTAAGTTTGGATATTTTGAGAAGGTATTAAGTGCATACCAGTCATCACCAATTTTCTCTGACATAGCTCCAATTTCCTCTGGTTTAAATGTTGCCCAGAAATATTGTGTAGTGTTGATTCCATATTCATCTGCACCTGCTGACCAAGCCATTTTTATACCATCACCAGTGTTTGATGCTATCTCACCCATAGTGTAGTTTTTACCTATGTATTCTTCAAGCATTTCTTCATTTCCACCGAATCCACCAGTGGCAAGAATTACAGATTTAGCCTTTACCTTTAAAGTTGAGCCATCCTCTTTCTTTGCTACTACTCCTGCTACATTTCCCTTATCATCTTTTATAAGCTCAGTAGCTGGAGTGCTGAAACGAACTTCTCCACCCTTCTTCTCGAAAGATTCTACAAGCTTTGTAAGAGCTACAGTACCACCTTCATTGTATCCGTGAAGTGTTGTTGGCATTCCTATATGCTCATAAGAACCACCTGTTCCTGCCTCTGCTAGGTTAAAGTCACATCCATTTTCCTCTAATAAATCTACTGTTCTTCCTGACTCGTCAATGATTTTACGTACAAGACGTGAATTCATATATCCGCTTGAAGCCTTCATATACTCATCATAAAGCCACTCTTTATCTACAGTAGCATTAGCATCCTTTTGAGCTTGTGAATCTGCTGCAAACATTCCTCCTGCAACAGTTCCAGCTCCCATTGGGCTAGGTGTTTTCTCTAAAAGAACAACATTAGCTCCTCCATCTATAGCTGAAATTGCCGCTGCTGTTCCTGCAGCTCCGGCTCCAACAACTACTACATCTGTAGTTATTTCTTCTACTTCCTTATTTGCAGTAGTTTCTTTTTTCTCTTTTAAAGCTTCAATATCTCCGCCAGCCTGCTTAACACAGTCTTCAACCCCTTGCAGAATACCATTACCAGTCATTGTAGCTCCTGATATAGAATCTACTGCTAAAGTTTGATCCTTAATTATTTTAGCTGGTATTTTTTCTATTGGAGCATCAGCAATTCCTTCTGTTTCCCCATGCTCTATAACTTTCACAGACTTTATAGAAGAGTCTGTAAATTCAACTTCCACCTGAATCTTTCCATTTCTTCCGCTACCAGTACCAGTATAAGTTCCTGCTGTAAATGAAAGATCTTTCTTTCCACTACCGCTAGATGAACATCCTACCATAGAAAATAGACATGTAGCACTAAGCAATGCTGCTATTATTCCACGAACCTTATTAGTCTTCATAAATTCTCCCCCTCTTATAGCTAGTTGGCCTTATAGATATTATCTATAATAGCCTCATGACACGATACGCATTGTTAAATAAATATCATTTCCTATTTAAGGATATCATAGGATTATTATCAAAAAGATGTCTCATTGAGATTTTTTAAGTCGTATTTAGACATGTAAAATACCTAAACCCTATAACATTATATATAAACAAATTAACTGTAAAGTAAATTAAGGATTTGTGAAGATTATATACACCCAAATAAGATAAGTGTACAATGGAAATTAAATAAAATTAACAAATAGGAGGATTTTTTATGGACGTGAGAAGAAACCCAGTGGGTGCACTTTTAAGTTATATTGCTATAGCTTTGATAGTAACCTTTGTCGGACTAATAATTGGAAGCTTTTTACCACCATCTTTAGTAGCTATGGTGAGTAACTTATTCTTTATTGTAATTTTAATAGGATTTTTCATTGCTATCTTTGCAAAGAGACCTAGAAGCGGCTACAGAAGAAAGCCAATGTCTATGACCTTTGTAAATATATATGCCTTCATAATGGGAATTACTTTGTATCCTGCAATTTCATATTATGTATATGACTTAGGTGGAGAGATTGTATTGGCAGTTATCCTTGGTACTTTAGTTGTAGTAGGAATCTTAGGCTTTATGTCCTTTAGAAAAGGGAATGACAATATTTTAAGACTTGGACCAATCTTATTTGCCTCCACAATGGGACTACTTATAATGAGTCTACTAATGATATTTTTCACTTCTTTAACCCGTTTTGATTTAATGATATCCATAATATCTACAGTTATTTTTAGTTTATGGGTAGTCTATGACGTATACAGATTCAAAAGAAATATGAGCTACATCCAAACTACAAGTGATTTAGCTCCATATGTCTTAGACATATATGTAGATATAATTAACCTAATGTTAGATGCCTTAAGAATTGTATCTAGATTGAAGGATTAAATTATAAATAAACGTAAAATTTACGGAGGCACACATGAACACTTTATTTATAAATGGAAAAATTGCTACCCTTGATTCTGAAAATAATTTTTATGAAGCCCTAGGTATTAGAGATAATCTAATCAAATTTCTTGGCACCAATGCTGAAGCTGAAGAAGTTTGCCAGAATTATGATGAAGTTATTGATTTAAAAGGCAAGGTTGTCCTTCCTGGTTTTAATGATAGCCATATGCATCTTTTGAACTATGGGTATGCCTTAAACATGATGGATTTAACTAAATTTTCTTCGATAGATGAAATAATTACCGCTGGTAAAGCCCTTATCTATAGTCGTCCTGCCGACGCCTTAAACTCTCTCTTAGGCAGAGGCTGGAATCAAGATAGACTCTTAGAAAATAGGTTTCCTACCAAGGATGATTTAGATAAAATTTCAACAGAGATACCTATAATATTAACTAGAATCTGTGGACATATTGCAGTTTGCAACTCAAAAGCTTTGAGTTATCTAGATAATATTGAATCTTTAGCTGATAATCCACACGTAATTTTAGATAAAGGAATCTTCATGGAGGACGCACTATATCTAGTTTACAACCTTATCCCTCAACCAACCATTGATGAGATAAAAAATATGATTATCATGACCTGTGATGAGCTTCTAAGCTATGGGATAACTTCAGTTCAAAGTGATGACCTCAGTGCTCTTCCTAGTACAGATTTTAAAAGTATCCTTGAGGCTTATAACGAACTTCTTGCAGAAAACAAGCTTCCTGTTAGAATCTATGAGCAGTGTTTACTTGGTGACCTTGATGAATTTAAGTCATTTGTAAATGATGGCTACAGAACAGGTCATGGAGATAACTGCTTTAAAATTGGACCACTAAAGCTTCTTCTAGATGGTGCACTCGGTGGAAGAACTGCTTTACTTAGAGCTCCATATAATGATGACAAGGACAATTTCGGTATTGCGACCTTTACTCAAGATGAGCTAAATGAATATATAAAATTTGCTCATGATAATGGATTCCAAATCGCAGCCCACGCCATAGGTGATAAAGCTATGGATATGTTCTTAAACTCTCTAGAAAATCTTGGTGAAGATATTAGTGAAGCTCGTCATGGAATTGTTCACTGTCAAATCACCAACAGTGATATTATACAGAGAATGAAAAAGCTAGGGGTTATGGCATACATTCAGCCAATATTCCTGGATTATGATATGCACATTGTTGAAGATCGAGTTGGAGAAAGATACAAAGAATCCTATGCCTTTAAAACTATGAGTGACCTAGGAATACAGCTATCTATTGGCTCTGATTCCCCAGTCGTTCATTTTAATCCTTTTGAAAATATCTACTCAGCAGTTTGTAGAAAAGACTTAAAAGGTTATCCTAATGATGGATTTATGCCAGGTGAAAAACTTTCTTTAGAAACAGCCCTAAAAATCTTCACTAGTGGTAGTGCTTACTCCTCCTTTGATGAAAACCTCAAAGGTTCCTTGGGAATTGGAAAACTAGCTGACCTAGTTGTTTTAGATAGAGATATTTTTGAAATCCCTTCGGATGAAATTAAAAATATAAAAGCTGAAATTACCATGGTAGATGGAAATATAGTTTTACGACGTGTATAAATTCAAAAAATAACTCTTGGTTCTAAATCAAGAGTTATTTTTATAGTAGTTTAATGTGAATATGTTTTCGACATCACAATGTACATATTATAGAATTTTTCATATATAAAATTAATTATTATTCTGATTCCCTTAATCGCTCCACCACACTATCCTTACTAGCAATTTTATAGCATATTACAGGCACTATAATAGCAAGGACAAATAGTATTGGAAGACAGATTAACACTGGGGTTATTGTAAATTTAAATTTGAAGTACCACATGCTACTCATGAAAGCACTAATCCCAATATAGCTGATTAAAGTTCCTATAGTTAGCACAAATACTGCTGTTAAAATTGCATAGATTAAGCCTTCCCAAATGAGCATTTTATTCATCTGCTCTTTAGTCATTCCTATACTTTGAAGCATTGCCAGCTCATGCTTTCTAGCAATTACTGAAGTTATCATGGTGTTTATAAAGTTCATGATTCCGATAACTGCTATGATGAAGCTTAAAATTGTTCCAACACTCATATAAGTTCTCTGCATAGAGCTGAACTCTTCTTCAAAAGTTCCTCTAGACTCATAATTCATGTCACTATTAATGCTTTCACTGTAATTCTTAATGAAGCTTTCTAAACCTTCCTCATATTCGTCCTCCACATTCATAAAGGAAAACATTGGTGCAATCTCACCAATTTGTGAAGTGAATTCTTCCTCTGAAGTAAAGAAGTTTATATTTAGAGAGTGGCTATGTCTTACAGATAAGTTATACGGAATATTTACAACCGCCATAACCTCATATTCCTTGCTACTACCATTTTCATATTCTATAGTTACTTTGTCCCCAACCTTGCAGGTGGTTATATTTCCTTCTTCATCTACAGATGATACTGCAATATATTTTCCACTTTTTAGCTTTTCATAGTCAAGTTCTCCTGCAGAAACCTGAAGCTGCTCCATGGCAGTTTCATTAAGTCCATAAATATGGGATAGTATAATTCCACCTGCTAACTCATTTATTAAGTTTTCTCCATAGAATCCCACAAAGAATTCTGGATTTTCAGACATTAATTTATCCACAGATTTTTTTAGATTATTATTAATTTTCAACATATTCTCAACAAAGTTAACAGTTCCTATTTCCTCAACTCCCTGTTGAGCTTTTAAAGTTTCAAGGAATTCCTTTGAAATTGTATCTTCACCTTGGTATCCTGTCTGTACAATGAAATACCCCGCATCCGCCATAACAAAGTCTGTACTTATCTTTTTACTTAAATAGGCTTCCATATCAAAGCCTTTTACTATTGCATAGGTACAGTTTAAGATAATAAGACTTAAGGAAAGTGATACTGTAACAAGGATTGCTTTTTTACGGCTTCTGAATACATTGGCACAAGCCATCTTTCCAAGCTTTCCACCCTTGCTCTTCTTTGAAGTTGCCTTAGTGCTAATTTTTCCTTCTGTATTTCTTAGTGCCTCAATTGGACTTACCTTTCCAGCTAACTTTGCTGGTTTTCTAACACTTATTAAAACAGTAATCAGTGCAAATATCGCTGCTCCTATGAAAATCACAGGGCTTGCTGAAATTTTTGATACATTTATAGTAAGCTCTGTCATAACCATTGGCGTTAATACTATTCCTATTAAATATCCAAGAATAAGTCCTAATGGGATTCCTATTAAAGAAAGAATTAAAGACTGTTTTCTAAGAATTCTAGCAATCTGCTTTGACGTTGTTCCGATAGTTTTTAAAAGACCATAAAATCGGATGTCTCTTGAAACAGATATAAAAAATATATTATATATAATCAAATATCCACAGAAGATTATTAAAAGGAAGCCTCCAACCACTGCTACTACAACTCCACCATCAACTTCTCCTGAACCACCCATATATGCCCAGTTCACACCATAGTCTATCTCATTTGCATCATATCCACTTTCTAAAATTACTTGAAGCATCTTCCCTTCTATATTTGAAGAATTGCTAAACATAACATCTGCATCTATTTTTCCTATAGGGTCACTGTCATACATTGAAGTATAACCTTCAAGCTTTGCATCAAGATATTCTTCTGATATCCAGATTTGGCTTGCAGGAATTATTTTATCCCCTTCCCAGTAACCCGAAAGAGTGAAAGTGTCCTTTACTATTTCTCCATTTAGAGAGTACTCAAGTTCAATTTCTTTACCTAATTCATGAGGAAGTCCAAGATAATCTAAAACTATAGTATCCATAGCTATCTCGTCATAGCTCTCAGGCACTCTTCCTTCTGTAGGCTTTGCAAACATAAGCTCTGCCTGTCCCTCTGTTCCATAGCGTATTTCAGAAGGACGTTTTCTAAGGTCTTGATTTTCTGCAATAGCTAAAACAATAGAAAACTCTATATCCTTTATGCTTTTATGATTTTTTAAAGTATCATATTCCTCTTGAGATAGATATTTAAAGCTTCCATGAGCACTTCCCCCAACCTGTCTCATTGTGCTTTCTTCAATGGATTTTTTCATACTCATTCCCACGGTAAATAATGTGGTGAACATCACGGTAGTTAAAACTATTGCAAATACAGCAAAGATATTTCTAAGTTTATTTGCCTTAAAGGAGCTGTTTGCAAGTTTAGTAATTGCTTTTTTATTTTCAACCTTAATCATTGCTACCACCACCTATGATTTTTCCATCTTCAATGCGGATTATTCTGTCTGCCATTTGAGCAATCTCCTCATTGTGGGTAATCATAACAATGGTCTGTTTAAACTTTTGGCTTGTAACCTTTAAAAGTCCCATAACATCAAGGGTTGTTTTGCTATCTAAATTTCCTGTTGGCTCATCAGCAAGAATTATTGCTGGTTTTGTAGCAAGAGCTCTTGCAATGGCTACACGTTGTTGCTGTCCCCCTGAAAGATTATTAGGTAAATTATTAAGCTTACTTTCAAGTCCAAGAGTAGCAACAATTTGATCTATATAAGCCTTGTCTGGAATATTTCCATCTAGTTCTATTGGAAGAACTATGTTGTCATAAACATTTAGTACAGGCACTAAATTAAAGTTTTGAAACACAAATCCTATTTTTCTTCTTCTGAAAATAGTAAGCTCATCATCCTTTAGTGCAAAAATATTCTTGCCATCCACATTAACGATACCACTCGTTGGTCTATCAAGGCCTCCAAGCATATGTAACATTGTAGATTTTCCACTTCCTGAAGTTCCTACAATTGCAACAAACTCCCCATTTCCTACTATTAAATTTGCTCCATCAAGAGCCTTCACCGTATTTTCTCCATTACCATAAATCTTTTTTAAATCTTTAGATTCTAATATATTCATAATGGGTAACCTCCATAAAAATGGTCTATATATTTGAGCACTTTCTGCCCATATATAGACTATAACAAAAGAATCTTTCCACAATATTTCTCAAATCTAACAGTTTCGAAAGATTTAAGTGACACGCCAAAAGTAATGCTCCAAATCTACGATTTGGTCAGCAGAACTTTCACAGAGTGCATCTTTGATTTGGTTAGTGGAACTTACTCATTCGAACCTATGCAAGAAGGAGTTTACTATTCCTTCGGCAAGAATACCGAAAAAGTAGAGCCTTGTCCAACTGCTGAAGCCACTTTCATATAGCCACCCTCAGAAGATAATATTTCTCTAGTTAAAAAAAGTCCAATACCTAGACCTTCTATATCATGTACTCTTTGGGATCGGTAAAAACGACTGAATATTTTACTTTGCTCTCGTTCCTCAATCCCAATACCATCATCCTCAATATCTATACGACAAAACATTTCATACTCTTTAACTTCCACCTTAATATGGCCACCCTTTGATGTGTATTTCACTGCGTTATCAAGGATATTATAAATGGCTTCTCCCATCCACTTCATATCAAAGAAAGCTTTTTCTTCTCCTATAAATACCTTTATTGAAATTTCCTTTTCTTTAGCCTTTAGCTCTACCTGTCCTAATATATTTTCAATAAGTTCCTTGACTGAATTTTGTGAACACTCAACAGATATAATCCCCGTTTCCAGCCTTGAAGTCTTAATTAAGGCTCCAATGAGGAAGTTTAACTTCTCACTTTGGCTGCATATCTGCTCAACTATATCCTTTAGCTCCTCTGGTAGTTCTTCCTGCTCCTTTAAAAGAGAAGAATATAATAAAATATTCGCAATTGGAGTCTTTGTCTGATGGGAGATATCTGAAATAAGAGACTTAATTTTATCTCTCTCAGTAGATAGCTCCTTTGAAGAAAGTAAATTTTTGCTTAAATAGGTTTTCATTTTAGTTTCTAGTGCCGATAACATAGATTCATCATAGGTACTCTCCTCAAAGGTACCATCTATAGCCCTATTCATCATTTCAAATAAATGCTTCATTGTTTTTCTGGTTTTATATCTGCTCACCACCACCACAATAGCAGCTCCACTAACTGCCACTATAGATATAACAATGCAGATAATATTTATCCTGTCCAACTATTTCACCGCCCATGTATAGCCAATGCCATAGACAGTTTTTATGTACTTAGGCTTGGATGGCATGTCCTCTAATTTATCTCTCAATCTTTTAATAGCTACAGAAAGAGCATTTTCATCCACATACTCCGCTCCATTAGTCCACACTTTATCAACTAAATCAGCCCTTGAAAGTGTATTTCCTTTATTCTCTATAAGCATATGAAGGAGCTTTTGCTCTGTCTTACTTAGCTCAATTGAATTGTCCTCTTTCCTATATTCCATAGTATCAAAATTAAACTCAAAATCATCAATTCTAATAGAAGTTGTCTTTGCTGCTGACTTTCTAAGCTGGGTGTTCACCCTTGCCCTAAGAACCATTAAGCTAAAAGGCTTTGTAATATAATCATCTGCTCCCATCTCCAGTCCTGTAACCACATCAATCTCCATATCATTTGCAGTGACCATAATAATAGGTATGGCAGATTTTTGTCTAACCTCTGCCAAGAAATCAAAGCCATTGCCGTCTGGTAGACTTACATCTAAAATAATTAAATCAAAATCGGTTTTCTTCATTTCTTCCTTGGCACTAATAATTGTATATGCCTGACTAAAAATATACTCCTCGTTTTTCAGCGCAAGAATCATGCCCTTGCTTAAGGCTATATCATCTTCCACTATTAAAATTCTACGTTTCATGGCTCCCCCTCAAACTCTTCCTTATGTTATTTTCCCTAATCCAGATACTTACTTGCTTCTCTCTGGCTCAGTTTACTTAGCTTGTTATGTGCTATAAAATTTTCAACCCAATCTTTATTGACTTTTGAATACTCTCTAAGTGACCATCCTATTGCTTTTTCTATAAAAAATTCTTTATCATCTAGACTTTCTTTTATTACTCTCTCAAGAACTTCTGTGTTTGTATTTGCCTTATATTTTACCTGAAATAGTATAGTGGTTCTTCTTATCCACATATTTTCTTCTTTGCTCCACTTTATAATGTATTCATCTACAGCTTCTGGATATCTTTTGCATATTTCACCTACTAAATTACTTGCTATTAAGTCTAAACTATCCCACCAAGACTTAGTAGTAATAAGGTTCTTTATAAAGTCCATATCTTCTTTCTGTAATTTCTTCTTTTCCTTTATTAAATAATCTATTGCTAAATACTGAAATTCCCTATGGTCTTTATTCCATAAATCTTCTACTAATTCCTTATCTATGATTGCATTTTTATCTATTTGTTTTAAAAATTCCTTTTGTAATTCCTTTCTTAATGGACTTCTTATCCCTAGAAACTCA
>DALZNT010000106.1:0-11947 GCA_032005505.1 Clostridium sp.
GAAAATTGCAATAAATTTCATAAATTCTCCCTTCATTTAATTAAATTAATATTAATATTAAAACACCGTGTTTCAATAAAATAATACCATAATTTTTAATATTTTGCTATAATTTACTTGTAAAAATAGTTAAATAGAAATATATTGAAGATAATTAAGAAAAGGGGAATGAATTAAAAGGTGTGTTTTCAAGATTCTTTGACCTTATAAAGCCACAAAAAGCCTATTAGTTAAGAGGGTACTTTTTCAGTGCTCTCCTTAATTAGTGCAACTTTTTATGTCCAAGCTATTGACCTAAGTCCATAACAAGTAAAAAAATAAATCATAAATTTTTCAATTTATGATTTATTTTTTTTATTTATTAAATTTAAAGTATTTGCTGCTAATGCGATACTAATACCTGATAAAATACCACTTAAAATACTATTGGTGTTAAAAATAAATATTAATCCAAAAGAAATACATATATATATAGATGGTAACCAATTATTTTTTACTATTTTTATATTTCCATTTAGAAATTTTGTTAAATTAAATAATCTATCAACAACATAATACATCAAATAACCTATTGCTGTTGAAATGATAATAGGCATTGAATTTAAAAATGAACTCATTACACTTCCTCCTTATATTTTTTCCCATAATTGTATACTAAATATTATACATATAAAAATAAATAAAATAAATATTTATTTTTTGCTAAATAGAATTTTCACGAAGTCCAAGCTATTGACCTAAGTCCACACATCAACTATAGTATTTCGCAAACATTATCAAATAGATTATAAAACACCAATTTACCTACTCATAGTAGATTTCAAACTGAGCAAATAGGGGCATAGATTATTTATAGACGCCAACGCTAGATGAAACACAATTAAGTGTTTTCATCTGGCGTTTTTTTATTTATTAAGTAAATATTAATTCTTGGCAAACTAAAGTGGACAAGTTGCATATTTAGTTAATGAAGGAAGTGATATTATGCAAAATAACATAAAATTAAAATATGATGGACACGTTAATATTTCTAGGGGGAGAAGTCGTATGGAGACGAGCTGGAATAATTGGGTTAGTTCTCTATCTGAACTTTATAAAAGATTTAGTAGGACAACTTATACAGCTGAAACTGTGGAGGAGTACAAGAAGCTTCCGAAGAAGGAGCAGGATGATATTAAGGATGTGGGAGGTTTTGTTGGGGGACATCTCAGAGAGGGTAAGAGACGAGCTGATATGGTGAGTAATAGAAGCCTTCTTACCTTGGATATAGATTTTGGAATTACTGAAATTTGGGGGAGGATTAAGGAAAAACTGGATTGTGGTGTATGTATTTACTCCACCCATAAACATAGTGATGAAAAGCCAAGACTTAGGTTAATCATTCCTCTTTCAAGGCAAGTTTCACCAGAGGAGTATGAGGCTGTTGCAAGGATGGTTGCAAGTTTTATTGGTATGGAATATTTTGATGATACTACCTATGAGCCTTCAAGGCTTATGTATTGGCCATCCACCAGTATTGATGGACCTTTTGAGTTTCAATATGAAGACAAGCCTTGGCTTATTCCTGATGAGATTTTAGGAAAGTATGAGAATTGGAGGGATACCAGCTCTTGGCCTTGTTCCTCTAGAGCTAAGGATACGAGGGCGAAGACTACAACGAAGGTTGATGACCCAAGGGAGAAACCTGGTATAACGGGACTTTTCTGTAGCACCTATAATATTCATGAGGCTATTGAAAAATTTCTTCCCCATATCTATGAGCCAATAGAGGATGGAAATCGCTATACATATAAAAGTGGTTCCACAGTTGGTGGCCTGGTGGTTTATGAGGATGGGGGTTTTGCATATTCTCACCACAGCACTGATCCAGCTCAGGGTATTCTATGTAATTCATATAATCTGGTTAGAATTCATCTCTTTGGGAATTTGGATGAAGGTATTTTAGAGACATTACCATTCCCAAAGTGGCCATCGGTGACGGCTATGAGAGATTTAGCAAATAAGGATGAGGGTGTAATAAACACTAAGGGCACAAAGCTATTTGAGGAGATTCAAAGTAGTTTTGAGGAAGATGATGTTATGAAGAAGGAGGAGGTAAAGAATGCGGATTATGGGTATTTAACTAAGTTAAAGCGAGGGGATAATAATGTTGTTTTAGGTACCCTTAATAATATAGTTATCATTTTAGGGCATGATCCTAATCTTAAGGGAAAGCTAGCCTATAATGATTTTTCACACAGAATTATGAAGCGTGAGAATTTGCCATGGAGCACCTTGGATAATGAAGAAGAGGGGGATGAGTTTCAGGATAGTGATGAGGCTTGTTTGAGACATTATTTAGAGAAGTATTATGGTATCCAGGGGAATGTGAAAAATATATGTGATGGTCTTACTATTATTGCAGATAAAAATAAATATCATCCTGTGAGAGAGTATTTAGATTCTTTGAACTGGGATGGAGTTAAGCGTCTTGATACTATGATGATAGATTATATGGGAGCAGAGGATACAGAGTATACAAGAGCTGTTACAAGGAAAACTTTAGCTGCAGGGGTAGGGAGGATTTATCAGCCTGGAGTTAAGTTTGATTATATGCTGGTGCTAGTTGGAAAGGAAGGTCATGGAAAGAGCTTTATCATTGAGCTTTTGGGGAGATGTTGGTTCTCCGATTCCTTTACTACTGTTATTGGGAAGGAGGCTTATGAACAGCTTCAGGATGCTTGGATTATTGAAACCGCTGAGCTAACTGCCACAAAGCGAGCGGAAACGGAAGCAGTTAAGCATTTTATTTCTAAGAGAAAGGATAATTACAGACTTGCCTATGGGAAGCGTACTGTGAAATTTCCAAGACAGTGTGTTTTCTTTGGAACTACAAATGACAATGATTTCCTTAAGGGGCACACTGGTAATAGAAGGTTTTGGCCTGTTACCGTGGCTGTTAATCATAATAAGAAAAATGTGTTTAAGGATATGACTAGGGAGGTTATTAACCAGCTGTGGGCTGAAGCTAAGGAAGCTTGGAATCAAGGTGAGGAGCTTTATCTAAAAGGAGAGGTTGAAAAGCAGGCAAGGAGAATTCAGTCTAAGCACACCGAGGAGAATGCTACTACAGGTCCTATCAAGGATTATATGGAGATGCTGATTCCTAAGAATTGGAGTGAGATGACCATTGCAGAACGAAGAAGCTACATTCATGGCAGTGAATTTGGTAGAAATAGAGAAAATGGAACGGAAAGAAGGACAAGAGTTTGTGCTGCAGAGGTATGGACCGAGCTTTTCCAAAATCATTTACCACTTATAAGGAATTATGAATCTAGGGAGATTAATGACATTATTAGAAGCTTTGAAGGGTGGAAATCCTATAGTTTGGGAACTGGGAGATTGAGATTTGGAAGTATCTATGGGGTTCAAAAAGCCTTTGTTAGAGATGAAAAGTTGAAAGAAGGGGAGGAGGAATATTAGATAAAGTGATGTGATATTTGGGTTTAAGCGTGTGTATACATGATTTGCTAAGGCAGGAGGAAAAGTATATTTGAAGTGAAAAAAGTAAAAAGGCGTGTGCATCTATAAATATGCACACGCCTTTAAATTTGGTCTAAACCTAGTGAAATCAAGGGTTTATTCAGATGTGTGTATGTGTACAGGTACCCTATAGAGAATACTTAATTCATGTAATTATGTATTTACCCATTTTACATAATTACATCTATTCGAAAATCTATATATAGAGAGATATACACATATACACACACCTACTTTAAAATTTCATTTAGGTTAAAGGATATTGCTCAAATAAAAAAGCTGACCTGAGAATTCTCGGGTCAGCTTTAATCATAATAAATTTTCCTAAAGGGGAATAAGAAAAATTTATTTGAACCATGAATTATTGTTAGTTACTAAAAAGCTCGTAGGTAATTCTACTCTGCTCCACACCTAATTCCAGCAAAGATTTTTCAATTGCTTTCATAAATGGAGGTGGACCACAAATATAGAAGTCGGCGCTAAGATTTACATTGTCCTTAAGGAAATCCTTGTTTACAAATCCTGTAAAGTGATAATCCTGACCTTCAACATCAGTGTCTAAAGGTTGGGCGTAAAATACCGTGTTTTTAATTCCTTTTAGGTCTGAGATGTAAGTTATATCATCCTTAAAGGGATGTACAGAGGAATTTGGCACTGCTTGAATAAAGTGAAGGTTGCTTCTAAGGGCAGATTCCTCATAGAGCATAGATAGCAAAGGAGTAATGCCTATACCTCCAGAAAGTAGAACAATATCATTTTTATGATTTTTAATTGTAAATAAACCAGCAGGCACCATAGCTTCAATAGAGTCGCCAATATTAAGGTTCTCATGTAGATAGGTGCTGATTAGGCCACCATCAATTTTCTTTACACTGATTCTGTAGGTATATTCGTTTGGAAGCATTGATAAACTATATGTTCTTAACTCATCTTTATATTTATCATCATCTGTTTTTATTTTAAAAGGTAAAAATTGTCCTGGAGTATGTTTAACAAGTTGACCTCCGTCTTTTGCTTTAAAGTAAAAAGAAACTATACCAGGGCAGACTGTAGTTTTATCTACTAAAACTAATTCTCTAAAACCGTTCCATTTAGCATTTATACTATTAGTCATTTAAAAATCCTCCTTAATTATCTAAATTATTACTTAATAACAATTATCTCCCTATATTATTTGAAAGTCAATGTTGTTATCGAAAAATTCATACAAATTATACAGGTTTAAGATAACTATATTTAAATACTATAGTTAGTTGGGCTTAAAAAGAACTTCTTTATGGGACATAAACATTTTTAGAAACTTAATATTTTCAAGATCATCGTAGGTGGATTTTGTAATTCCATCCTTAGTTATTTCAAGAATATCGGCATCAGGAATGGCAGAGATGACAGGGGAGTGGGTGGAGATAATAAATTGACATCCATGATTTACCGCATCTGTAACTAATATTGACAAAAGATATTGGTTTTCATAGGATAACGCCCCTTCAGGCTCATCAAGCAAATAGAGGCCTTGGGATATCAATCTATTTTTAAAGAAGTCAATAAACCCTTCACCGTGGGACTCCTGAGAGAGTGTGCTTCCATACATGCTTTGTAGATCAGAAAGAGTATGTAAATGAGGCAGTTTAGCTAAATTTGAAGCCATGGAGTCAGGCTCATATTGAAGGTCGATTTCGGCAAGTGCTTCCTGTGCTTCTAACTTAGTTTTCTCAACCCATTCAATATATTTTATAAAGTCTTCTCCAGAGAAGTAAAAGTTTCTTTTTGCACGGCTATGGGTAGATAATTTAAAAGCATTATGGTACTTGGCAATAGTTGATGATTTCTGTGATTTATAAAGTGCTTCACCAATTCTTATAGCACTTAGCTTCTCAGCAATAATTTCCATAATGGTTGTTTTTCCACAGCCATTACTGCCGGAAAGAATTGTTATCGGCTTTTCAAATTTTATATCACTTATATTTAAAACAGCATTAACTGAAAAGAGATATTTTGTTGTTGGGATATTATTTAATAATATTTTATCTACATATACCATGATGAAATCTCCTTTACTAGAATATAGATTTAGGAATGCTCAGACTATTATAATTAAATTTTCAAAATATATTTCTTTGTAATTAGGCTACGCTAGATTAAATTGTTTAAATATATTTATTATACCAGTATTTATTTTATTAGTCCTTATTTATCCTTTATAATATGATGAGTCTTCAATGTCAGTGGCGAATATGGTAATTATAGGTTAAAATAGATGTATATTAAGTGCGAAATAGAATTTAAGGGGGAAGCCAAATGGGGATAAGTAAATTATTTAATCGAGGTAAGGATGCACTGAAAGAGTCTATGGAGAGATTTCCTATAGCAATAATTTTATCCATGACTTTAACAATAATTATGATTTATATGACTGAAACTCAGAAGTTTGGATGGGAGTATAGCTTTAGCAGGATAGCTGCAGTATTGGGATTGGGGATTCCTTTATTTCTCTGCCTTCATTTGATTTTAGAGAGAAGGAACAAAGAGAAGGATAACGTTAGATATATATATTTTGCAGGTGGAGCCTTCTTTCTTTTGATTTATGGAATTTTTGTGTATAACGCTATAACTATGGTAATAGTGACAAGACATGTGGCATTAATCTCGATGTTTACCCTTGGATTTTTATTTATTCCTTATGTAAATAAATCCGAGAATTATGAGATGTATATTATAAAGGTTTTAGAACGATTTTTTACAACTATATTGTATTCAATAGTACTGCAGATTGGAATTTCAGCTATATTATTTACCTTAGATTATCTTCTAGGGATTACCGTTAAGTTTGAACTTTATGCTTATACTTGGCTTATAGTTGTTGGAGTTTTTGCACCATGTTTCTTCCTTGGAGGAATTCCAACAAAGGATGAAACCATAAGTGTTAAGCATTATCCAAAGGGTTTAAAGGTCCTTATGCTGTATATCATAATGCCGCTGATTTCTATCTATACAGTTATACTTTACATTTATTTTGGGAAGATAGTCATTACCATGACTTGGCCAGAAGGGTTAGTTTCCAACTTAGTGCTATGGTATGGAGTTATATCAGCAGGAACTATATTTTTAATTTCTGCTTTGGTTAATGACAGTCAATGGTCAAAAAAATATATGAAGGTATTTCCTAAAGCAATTTTGCCCCTTATGGTGATGATGTTTATTTCCATGGGAATAAGGATTAATGCTTATGGGATAACTGAAAATAGATATTATGTTTTAGCTTTAGGGATTTGGGTTTTTGGTGTGATGTTGTACTTCTCTATAAGCAAGAAGAAAAAGAATATATTTCTTCCAGTATCTCTTGCTATAATTATTTTTATTTCAGTTTTAGGACCATTAAGCAGCTATAATTTATCTAAATATAGCCAGAATAAAAGGTTTAAGGAAATTATAATTAGAAATAATATGATGGAAAATGGGAAGATGGTTAAGTCAACAAAGAAAGTTACACAGGGTGACCAAAATGATATTATCAGCATCTTTAACTATTTTGAGCGTAATCATGATTTAAAGGATATTAAATATCTTCCAGAGGATTTTAGAATTACAGATTTAGAAAGTGAATTTGGGATAATGTATTACCCAGGGGATTTATATAACTTTAATAGTTCGTTAAGCAGTACTAAATATTTTAATTTTGTATTAGAAGATTCAATGCTGCCAATAGAGGTAGAGGGCTATGATTATATTTTTGATATAGTTAGTTCAGGCATGGCTGGCAAAAAGATTAAGCAAGGATTAGAAGTAGGCTTTGATAATTCATATAACGAATTCATTTTATATAATGATGGTGAAGAGATATTTTACAAGGATTTTAATGAGTATACTGAAAAACTGCTAGAGGAGTATGAGGCTCAAGAAAATTATCATATTCCAAGGGAAGAGCTAACCTTTGAAGAGGAAACAGATAAGGTTAAAATTAAATTTATATTTAGTAATTTATCAGGAGAAATGAGTTTAGAAAATGAAACTATAAATTATATAGAATACGATGTTTGTGTTTTAGTGAAAATCAAGTAACTTAGAATGAAGATTAGCACCCATGATGGGTGCTTTTTTAGTTTTATTTTTAAAATATATTTTCTAAAGAAAAATTGCTTAAAGAGCCTTAAAAGTGAATTTTAATGAGGAGTTTTAGAAATACTTAGGATATAAGGAGGTGTAATATGAAACAAAATATAAAGTATTTCGGGATAACATTAATGCTCATAGCCGTAGTTATGTCACCACTTATAGGTGGGAAAATGACTATAAATAAGAGCCTATTAAGAGGTGGGGAAGGAGATACCCCTGCTGAAAGTGTTATGGTGAAGGAAGTTTCATCAGTTAAGGACAATAAGTATGGTGATTTCACTTATACTAAATATACCAACCCTCGTTTTGGATTTGGAATAGAGTATCCATCATTTTTATCAGATAAAAGAGAAAGTGATAATGGTGATGGAATAATACTTCAGAATCCTGAACAAAATGTTGTATTGATTGTATCAGGAATTAATAATGTTCTTGGACAGACACCAGAATCTTTATTTAATGGCTATGTAAATAATACAAAGGGAATTGTTTATAAGAAGCTAGCAGGCAATACCTTTATGATAGCAGCGGAAAACGGGGAGACAGTTTACTACATATATGAGAATGTTGGAGCTGGATCCATAAATACTTTTGTAGTGGGCTATCCTAAGGAGGATGCAAAGGAGTTTGAAAAAATAATAAAACATTTAAAGAAAACCTTTGAAAGTCCATACATACATGAAAGTAAATAAAACTTAATTTTTATAAAAAAATATCTAATTCGTATTTTGATGAATTAGGTGTTTTTTTATTCTTATTGGGAGAATAATAATCTTGAGAAATATATTGACATTTAATAATTGTGTGCATATAATGAAAATATAACGTATGAACGGTTGCTCATATATTCAAATAAGGAGGCGAAAATAATATGGCATCTAAAGTGAAAAAAGAGCTAATCCTAGAGGGATTAGAGTGTGCGAATTGCTCAGGAAAAATTGAAGGTGAAGTTAATAAAATTAATGGAGTTAATGCTACTATGAACTTTATGACTAAGACTCTTTCTGTTGAGGCAGAAAGTGGACAGGACTTAGAGGAAGTATTGAACCAGGTAAATAGTATTGTTGACAGAATTGAACCTCATGTTATCGTGAAGGAAAAAGTTATAAATAAGGGTGCTAAGAAGACTCTGATCCTTATGGGTCTGGATTGTGCAAACTGCGCCGCTAAAATAGAGAATCAAGTTAGAAATATTTCAGGGGTTAGGACCTCCACTGTTGACTTCGTTGGGAAAAAGCTGATTATTGAAGCAGGTAGTAATCATGAGATGAGAAGAATTGTTGAAGAGGCTACAACTATAGTAAATAAACTAGAACCTGATGTTAAGGTTATAAATTCTGATGAAGTAGACAAGTCTAATTCAAAAGTGGACGAGGCTCATGAAGAAAACGGCAACAAAAAAGAAATGATTAAATTAGCTGTAGGTGGTGGATTATTTGCCCTTGGAGCTGCACTAAACTTACCTAACTGGGCTGAGCTAGCTGTATTCTTAGTAGCTTATCTTATTGTTGGTGGAGAAATCCTTGTGAGAGCGTTTAAAAATATTTTAAGAGGTCAAGTTTTTGATGAAAACTTCCTTATGGCAATTGCTACTATAGGTGCTTTTCTTATAGGGGAGTTTCCAGAAGGTGTTGCAGTTATGCTATTCTATCAGGTTGGAGAACTATTCCAAAGCGTGGCTGTAAATCGTTCTAGAAAATCTATCAGCTCACTTATGGATATAAGACCTGACTTTGCAAATTTAAAAGTTGGGGATGAAGAAAGAAAAGTTTCACCAGAAGAGGTTGCTATCGGCGATATCATAATCGTTAAGCCAGGTGAAAAGGTTCCTCTAGATGGAAAAGTTATCGAGGGAACTTCAATGATGGACACTTCAGCTTTAACTGGGGAATCAGTTCCAAGAGAAGTTGAACCAGGAAATGATGTTTTAAGTGGATTTATAAATAAGAATGGTGTTTTAACAATAGAAGTTGCTAAGGAATTTGGAGAATCTACTGTATCAAAAATATTAGATTTAGTTCAAAATGCTAGCAGTAGGAAGGCTGAGACAGAGAATTTTATCACAAAATTTGCAAGATACTACACTCCAGTAGTAGTTATCACAGCCCTTGTAATTGCTTTAGTTCCACCTATGTTTGTGGATGGTGCAACCTTTGCAGATTGGATATATAGAGCTTTAGTATTCTTAGTTATATCTTGTCCATGTGCTCTTGTTATTTCGATACCTTTAGGATTCTTTGGAGGTATTGGTGGAGCATCTAAGAAAGGTGTATTAATTAAAGGAAGTAACTATCTTGAAGCATTAAACAACGTAGAAACAGTAGTTTTTGATAAAACAGGAACTTTAACTAAAGGTGTTTTTGAGGTAACTGAAATAAAAGCAGAAAATAATTTCTCTAAAGAAGAGTTATTAGAGATTGCAGCTCATGCAGAGAGTTATTCAAATCACCCAATTGGACTTTCAATTTTAAAGGCCTATGGCGGTGAAATAGATAAAAATAATATTGAAAGCTATGATGAAATCTCTGGTCATGGAACTAAGGTAAAGGTTCTTGGAAAAGAAGTTCTAGCTGGAAATATTAAATTAATGAAGAAAGAAAATATAAGTTACAGTGAAGTAAATTCAGTAGGAACTGTGGTTCATCTAGCTGTAGATGGCAAGTATGCAGGTTATATCGTAATTTCTGATGAAGTGAAAGAGGATTCTAAAGGAGCAATTCAAGAACTAAAAGCGTTAGGCGTGAAGAAAACTGTTATGCTTACTGGAGATGCAAAATCCGTGGGTGAAAAGGTTGGAAAAGACCTTGGCTTAGATGAGGTTTATTCAGAACTTTTACCTACTGACAAAGTTGAAAAGCTTGAGAAACTTGATAAAGAGAAATCCGCAAAAGGAAAGCTTATCTTTGTTGGTGATGGAATAAATGATGCCCCAGTTCTTGCTAGAGCAGACATAGGAATTGCCATGGGAGGACTTGGCTCAGATGCAGCTATCGAGGCGGCAGATATAGTAATCATGACTGATGAGCCATCTAAAATAGCAGATGCCATAAAAATTGCAAAGAGAACTAAGAAAATTGTATGGCAGAATATTATCTTTGCTTTAGGAATCAAGGCTGTATTCTTGATACTAGGAGCCTTTGGAATAGCAACAATGTGGGAAGCAGTATTTGCAGATGTTGGAGTTTCAGTTATAGCAATATTGAATGCTATGAGAGTAATGAAGGTAGATAAAATTTAGGATTACTAAGTATAGGGTTGTCCATATTGACGACCTTATACTTATTTTTATATTGTATTATTATTTTATCAGGGGGGATTTAATTGATAATAACAGCTTTAGTAGAAAACTCTACTTTATCAAAGGATTATAAAAATAAACATGGGTTATGTTTGCATATCAAAACGAAGAGTCATAATATATTATTTGATTTAGGTCCAGATGATACTTTTATCAAAAATGCTAAGAAATTAAACATAAATATAGAAGATGTTGATATTGTAGTCATATCACATGGGCATAAAGATCATGGAGGTGGACTGGAAGCATTTTTGAATCACAATAGTAAAGCAAAAATATATATTAATGAAAATGCTTTTGGACTATATTACACTTCATTATTAAAGTATGGCAAGTATTATGTTGGTTTGAATACTGAACTAAAAGATAATAGTAGAGTTATTTTAACTAATGAAACCTTTAATATAGATAGTGATATATTCTTAGTATCCAAGGTTCAAGGCAAGATGCTAACATCCTCTTCAAATGAATCTCTTTTCAGAAAAGAAGGAACTAAATATGTCCAAGATACTTTTGATCATGAACAAAATTTAATTATAAAAGAAAATGACAATTATATATTAATTTCAGGATGTTCACACTGTGGAATAACAAACATTATAGATAGGGTTGAGAAAGTAATCGGCAAAGAGATATATACTGCAATTGGCGGATTTCATTTATTTAACCCGGTTACTAACAAGAGTGAAAGTGAAGAATTTATTAATAGCTTGGGAGAGTACATATATAATAGCAATATAAAATTTTATACTTGTCATTGTACAGGCGTAAAGCCATTTGAAATATTACACAAAAAACTTGGAGATCAAATAGATTACTTAGCGACAGGAAAAGTTATCGAAATTTAAAATTGAATCAAAAGTAAAACAGCTCAGAATCAAGTATTTTAAATGGTTTTGAGTTGTTTTTATTTTTTTGAAAGGTGAAAGTGCATTGGGGTATAAATTACAAAATATGGTATAATGAGTATAGGTAAAGAAATAAGTAATTGTTTTAAACAGTTTATTAAAAAGG
>DALZNT010000107.1:0-11855 GCA_032005505.1 Clostridium sp.
TGAATCTACTACTGATATATTATGTAGATTAAATAGGGAAGCAGAGAGAGCAAGTAATAGAATTTTAAGAGAAACTTGTGATGAATTCCGTGAAAATGGATGTAGACGTAGAAATAATGATTCTCCTACTGATATATTATGTAGATTAAATAGTGAAGCAGAAAGGGCAAGTGAAAGAATATTGAGTGAAACTTGTGAAGAACCTAATAGAGATAGAGATGAACGCAGATGCAGAAGAGATAGAGACGACGATGATAGAGATGAATGCAGATGTAGAAGAAATAGATGTTTTTAAGCACAACAACGTTGCAGACATGATCAGGATGATGGATTAAGGATTATCATATTAATATTCTTCTTCTTTTGTGGGAGACCTGGTTATGGTGCTTTTAGTTAATTAGAATAAATTTAAAATGGGAGGGTAGATAAGTTTGTGTAAAATCAAATTTATCTACCCTCTTTTTATATTAGGAGTTGGTAAATTGGAATAATGTATTATGCAGAACCAATGAGGTTATTTTAGGTGAGAAATTTAATAACTTTATACAATTCGAGACCAAACTTTACATTGGATAAAGTAATTTTCGGTAATCTCCAGGAGTTATTCCGCACTCCCTCTTAAAATAGGTTATAGTTGACGTGTAAAATTATATAGAGTTAAATGTCTTTAAAGTAAACTTGTCTCAATTCATTAATACGAGTGTCTATAAGTTCACTCATTATATGTCGAGCTTTATCTGCGTCTCTTTCTTCAATTGAATTTATTAATTCAGCCATGTGAAGGGGGGCTAGATCATATCCAAAGTGTCTATAGATTATTTCATTAAAAGCAGTAGAAAGTTTCTTAAAGGCATTACATACTAATGGATATATATTATTCCCGGTTGAACAATATAAGGCTTGTTGAAATTCAAATTTTAATTGTAGAATTTCCGAGGGATTAACAGGGTCGGTAGCTTCAAGGAGTTTTTCATAAAGAGTTCGCATGAGCTTTAAATCGTCATCGGTGCGATTTTGGGTTGCTAAATATGTACATTCACAATCTGTATGCATACGATAGGTCATCAGTGAGTCAAAAGTTTTTTTATCCAATTTACCGCCATTGAAATTCATGATTGACAAAAGTGTATTCAGTTGGCCATTTCGAATATAATCTCCAACAAAAACACCTTTTCTCGGTACAATCTCAACAAAGCCGTTTTGGGCAAGTTCAGCGAGACCTGAATTTATAATTGTTCGGCTCACCTTGGTTATTCGTTCCATTTCACGTTCTGTTGGCAATCGGTCACCGATTTTCCACTCTCCCGATAATATTTTTCGCTCTATTTCTTTAATAAAAAGTTCTTTCATTGTAGGGGCTACTATTTCTCGTAATTCCATTTTTAACACATCCTTTTCATTGGTCAGACCAGATACCATATACTTATTTTAACTATATATATAAAGAAAGTCAATTAAATAAGAGAGTTTAAGAGGATAAACAAAAGGATAAGTTTGATTTTTGAAATAATATTGAATTTTCAGAAAAATAATGTTAAAATTTAGACAAGATTTGGTATGACCACAAATTTTAAATAGAATAATCTATATGATTATGATGGTACATAAGTGATAATGAGAAAATAAATCTTAATGGAGGTAGAGAGTATATGAATACATTTAAAGTTCTTGAAATTAAACAAAGTGTTTTTGAAGACAACAATCGCCAAGCTGATTTACTTAGAGAGGAATTAAAAAGTGAGAAAACGTTTTTATTAAATTTGATGTCATCACCAGGTTCAGGAAAAACAACAACTCTTACTAGGACTATAAATGCTTTGAAGGAAGAAATGAGAATAGGAGTTATGGAAGCCGATATTGATTCAGATGTTGATGCCCATACAATATCTAAAACTGGTGTAAAAGTTATACAACTTCACACAGGTGGAATGTGTCACCTTGATGCGGATATGACAAAGCAAGGATTAATTGGATTAGGTACTAATGAAATTGATTTAGCGATTTTAGAAAATGTAGGGAACTTAGTATGTCCAGCAGAATTTGACACTGGATCATCAAAAAATGCAATGATTTTAAGTGTTCCAGAAGGTGATGATAAACCTTTAAAATATCCTTTGATGTTTTCCATTTGTGATGTTTTGTTGATTAATAAAATCGATGTACTAGAATACTTTGATTTTGATATAGAAGCATGCAAGGAACGAGCAAGAAAATTAAATCCAAATATTAAGATTATTCCTATTTCAGCTAGAACAGGTGAAGGAATAGAAGAATGGTCAAACTGGTTACGTACTGAAGTTAGAAAATGGAATGTGCAATAACTATATAAAATATATTTTGGGAGGTAATGTGAATGGCAGTAAAACAGAAAGTACTTCAATTTGCAAATCAAGTGAGCAATAATAAACCTGGTTCTAAGGGGTGTTTCACAGAAGAAGATGCTCGTTATAGAATTCTTGAGCCTGTTGTTACAGATGAAATGGCTGAAGTTTTGCTTTGTATGAAAATACGAACAAAGATAACGGCATCAGAAGTTGCACCTCTATGCGGGAAAAGTTTAGAAAGAACAACAGAGCTTTTACTAGAACTAGCAGACATAGGTATTGTTTTTGTAAATGAAATTAACGGTGTAGATACTTTCTGGTATGAAACATGGGTACCAGGAATTATGGAAATGATGGTCAACAATAAGAAAAATGTTAAAAAATATCCACAAATTGCTGAGTGCTTTAGTGCATATGGTATAGAAAACGGACCTAGGTCAACAGGTAGTTTCCCACCAGGGGTTGGGCTTATGCGTGTTATTCCAATAGAAACTGCTATTGATGGCGAAACAAGAAGAGCATCTTATGAAGAAGTATCAAAATATCTTAATGATAATGATAAATTCTCAGTATCAGATTGCTCTTGTCGTACTTCACGTGAAATTATGGGTGAAGGATGCGGACATTTAAAAGAAGATATGTGCATTCAAATGGGCCATGCTGCTGAATATTATATTCGTACAGGTAGAGGTCGTAAAATAACACGGGAAGAAGCTTTTGAAATTATTAAAAGAGCTGAAGAAAATGGTTTAATGCACCAAATACCAAACCTAGATGGTTCAGGAAAAACTCATGCTATTTGTAACTGTTGTGGTTGTTCATGTCTTGCGCTTAGGGGTGCTACAATGTTCACAAATACAGATATGGTTCGTTCTAACTATGTTTCTCATGTAGATAAAGAAAAATGTGTTGGTTGTGGTGAATGCGTTGTAAATTGTCCAGTAAATGCCTTACAGCTTGGTCAAAAGCTTTGTTCAAGTAAACCTGTTGTTGAAGCAATAGTAAGAAAGGAAACTCCACGTAATGCAGAGTGGGGCCCAGAAAAGTGGAATCCAGATTATCGAACTAATAGAAAGAATGTTGTTGACACAGGTACAAGTCCATGCAAAACAGCATGTCCTGCACATATCGCAGTTCAAGGCTATATTAAGCTTGCATCTCAGGGAAAATATAAGGATGCTCTTGAGCTTATCAAAAAAGAAAATCCATTCCCAGCAATTTGTGGACGTATATGTCCAAGGAGCTGCGAATCTGCATGTACAAGATCAGATGTTGACTCTCCAATTGCTATTGATGAAATCAAAAAGTTTATTGCAGAGCAAGATTTAAATGCAGAACACCGTTATGTGCCTAAGCATAGACATGAATACGGAAAGAAAATTGCTATTGTTGGAGGCGGTCCTGCTGGACTTTCTTGTGCATTCTACCTAGCTATTGATGGATATAAAGTAACTGTATTTGAAAAGCAGAAAGCTCTTGGTGGTATGCTGACACTAGGGATTCCATCATTCAGACTTGAAAAAGAAGTAGTTAATGCAGAAATTGATATTTTAAGAGAATTAGGTGTAGAGTTTAAAACTGGTGTGGAAGTTGGAAAAGATGTTAGTATAAGATATTTAAGAGACCAGGGATATAAGGCATTCTATGTTGCAATTGGTGCTCAGGCAGGAAGAAAACTTGGTATCGAAGGTGAAGATTCAGAAGGAGTTATCTCAGGAGTTGACTTCGTACGTAATGTCAATCTTGGTGAAGACATAAAGCTTCAAGGAAAGGTAGTTGTAATTGGTGGAGGTAACGTTGCTATAGACGTGGCAAGAAATGCTACGAGAGTAGGGGCTACATCAGTTGATATGTTCTGTTTAGAAAATCGTAAAGAAATGCCAGCTCTAGAAGAAGAAATAGAAGAAGCATTAGAAGAGAATATCCTAATCAACAATTCATGGGGACCTAAACGTATCATTACAGAAAATGGTCGCGTTGTTGGTGTTGAATTCAAGAAATGTATTTCTGTATTTGATAAAAATAAAAGATTCAATCCAACCTATAATGAGAATGAGGTAAAAGTTGTTAAAGCTGACTATGTATTGATTTCAGTAGGACAGGCAATTGACTGGGGTAATTTAATTGCAGACAGTAAGATTGAATTAAATCCAAACAGAACAATAAAAGCTGACCCATTTACCTATCAGACTGGAGAACCAGATGTTTTTACTGGCGGTGATTCATATACTGGTCCGAAATTCGCTATTGATGCAATAGCTGCAGGCAAAGAAGGGGCAATTTCAATTCACCGTTTTGTTCAGCCAGGACAAAGTTTAGTTAACGGTCGTGATAGAAGAGAGTATATTGAACTTGATAAAAATAATCTTAAGCTTGAAGGATATGATAATATGCCAAGACAAAAGGCGGGTCATATTGAGGAAGTTAAGCAGGAAGAGATTTTCAAGGATGTACGCGTTACCTTTACTGAAGAACAGGTTAAGAAGGAAACAGAGCGTTGTCTTGGATGTGGTGCTACGGTTATAGATGAATTCATGTGTGTGGGATGTGGACAATGTACAACTAAATGTAAATTTGACGCTATTTCTCTTGTTAGAAAGTATGACGCTGAAGGTGTAGCATATGAAAAGTTAAAACCAGTAGTTGTTAAAACTGTAGTGAAACGTAAAGGAAGAATTGTAATTAAAAAGGTTAAAGATATTTTTACAAAATAAATTTAATCTAGATTAACATGTAAGATGGATAAGAAAGTATATAAATTGTTGAAGTATTAGTTGAGAAATATTAAGGGTAAAAATAATTTTACTAAACTATAAGGAGATAATTATGGGGATTTTATATGAGTCAATGAGTTTTAATAATTGGGCTATCTTACTATTTATACTGTTTGCTTTAATGGCATTTAACGAGTTTGGTCGTGCTACAAAATGGGGCGGTATTGTACTATTTTTGATAGTGCCAATAGCTCTTACCATTTTTGTTTGGCCAACAACTGCAGCACCTGGGAATGAATATGGGACAGGTAACTGGTTTAACTGGGTAAAAACTTATTCAGCACTTGCAGGCTGTCTTGGGTTTATGGCTATACGCTATATTCCATCACTTGCAAAAAAGAAATGGGTTTTGGCCTTCCCAGCAATTATTCTGGCTGTAAATATTTTAGAGGCGGCTATCCGTGATTTTCAGTGCTTTGGCTATGGTGCATTCCAAGGAGCGTATATTAACAACCTTTGGGTAATGTCTGGACCATGGAATATTATGAATGGTATTTCAGGGCTTTTAAATATAGTGGTCATATGTGGATGGGCTGGTATCTTTATATCTAAAGATAAAACAAAAGATATGATCTGGCCTGACATGATTTGGCTTTATGTTATAGCCTACGATTTATGGAACTTTGCATATACTTATAATTGTATTTCAGATCATTCTATATATGCTGGAGTTGTACTTCTACTTTCTTGTACAATACCTACATTTTTTATCAAAAAGGGAGCTTGGCTACAACACCGTGCTCAAACACTGGGACTTTGGATTATGTTTATTATGACTGTGCCTTCTTTTGCAGACCGAATCGCACCGGTGGCAACAACACATAACCCAACTGCATTTTTCATTGTAAGCTTAATATCATTAATTGCAAATGCAGCACTTGCTATTTATCAATTTAGAAAAATCATTAAAAATAAACTTAATCCATTAAAAGATGAGATTTACACTGATACAAAGGCATACAAAGATGTTGTTGAAGAAAATGTGCAAATTAAATCGAGACTAACATGCAAGGCGCAGGAGATAAAAGGGTAGGTGATTAATTTGCATGAACTGGGGGTTGTAATTGAGGTTGTTAAAACTATAGAAAAAATTGCAGTGAAGCAGCAATTGACTAAAATTGATACATTGGTCTTACAAATCGGGGAGCTTTCAACAATGATTCCTAAATATATAGAACAATGTTATCCTGCGGCAGTTGACGGTACACTCCTTGAGGACACAAAATTAAAAATTGAGATATTACCGGGTAATGCTCTTTGCAAAGAGTGTAACAAGGTTTTCAATGTTGTTCAAAATGGGAAAAAGTGTCCGAAGTGTGGAAGCAATGACTGTAATTTATTAAGCGGGAAAGAGTTTATGATTAAGGAAATCATTGCTTACTAAAATAAAACTAAGAAAATTAACATTGAAAAAGAATTTATAAGACCTCTTTTAGTTTTTGCAAAAACTAAGAGAGGTCATTTAATGAAAAAACTGCATATAACTAGAATAAAGTGGGATATAACATGCGCATGGCTGACGCTCTTGTCTCACCGGTTGTAGCGGAAACGATGTAGCTTGTTCTGCTGGAGTGACAGCATCTTCAGTAAAAAAGATTAATATTGAAGATATATAATGTTAAACTAAGTAAATGGAGTGGGAGATATAAATAAGATATTTAAAGATGATGCTAAAGAATTTTGGTAGATAATTAATCAATTATCTGAGAGATAAAATGTAATTCTATGGTTAATTTTATGGACAAGGGTTATAGATACACGTAGAACTAACTCAAGGCAAATTAGACGTAGGTTAAGTGTTAAAACTGAAGTGCCTAAAGAAATTGTCATTAGAGCTAGGGCTGTTAGTATCACAGATAGCTATTGGCTTAAATGGGAAAAGGAAAATATAACCTACAGTGATGTAAGAGATAGATTGTCCGATGGATTAAATGCTGTTGCCCTCTATGGTAATATAGATGAGATTGATTTCAAAGATACTGATTTAACACCTGAACTCACCAATATCGGAAGTTTTGAGAAATGTTGGAAATTAATTGATAATGAGTGGTACATGATAAAAAAAGGGTCATATAAGGAAAACTTTGCGGAAGTATTAGTATCAAATATAGCCATTAACTTAGGATTTGATGCTGTTAAATATGAAGCTATAGACGCAGGTAGACTGGTAAGGTGTAAGGATTTTACCAATAATGCAAAGGTTGATTTTGAGCCTATGTTTAACTTTGTAAGAGATTATTGGGAGATGGACGATTCAGTAAATATTATTAAGGAATTGGGTCTGATTAATGATTTTCTAGATATTATTTTTATAGATGCTTTGTGTTATAACATAGACAGACATACCTTTAATTTTGGAGTATTGAGAAAAGATGGAGATATAATTGGGTTGGCTCCTAACTTTGATAATAATCTAGCTTTATCAGGAGTTCTTAATGATATAGGATTAGAAAAAACTTGGTATACTACTTCCTTTACAAGAAATACTTATATTCCAATATTAAAAGAATATGATTACAAACTACCAAGTGTAAATTTAGATAAAATAAAAGAAATCATAAAAAGTACAATTAGGGATTTTGAAGCTATAAGTAATGAAAGTGGATTTGAAGAAGTTGTATATAAAATAATAAAGAATAATTATGATGAGTTAGTGAAATCACTTTAAATATTAAAAGCCTATTTCAGCGGAGTTTGAGATAGGCTTTTATTAGTCAGTAGAAATTATGGCGGATGGTTATTCGTGCTGGATTAAAACTCATTAAAATGAGTTTTCCAATGGGAAATTTTACATTTCTCATTGGAAAAGTACCCTAAATATAGTTATATTTAATTAATAATGTTGATAAACTAGTTTGAATTTGTAGAGATATAGTATAATTTAAATATAAAATCACGTTAAAATTTGGCTCTGTTTTAAATAGTGGTTGATATGTGATACTTTTCTTAAAATAGGTTATAATATAGATATAATCAATTTTCGGAGGTATCACTATGAGTAATGTAACATCAGTATTAGCACAAGCAAAAGCCTTGTCAGAACAAGAACAACAAGAATTATTAACTCAATTAGAAGAATATCTTGTTTTAGGTTATCAAGTTGCACAAGTAACTAAGGAAGTTAAAGAAATGAGATTTTCTAAAGGTAGAGTTTGTTGTCATTGTAACGGTACTGATGTAGTTAGAAATGGAAAAAGAAATGGTGTACAAAGATATTTATGCAGAAATTGCAAAAAATCATTCTCCGATTTAACTAATTCGGCTACTTACAGAAGTAAGAAAACATTAGATAAGTGGCTTAGATATGCTAAATGTATGTTGAATGGTTTTTCTATAAGAAAATCAGCAGAAGAAGTAGAAATTAATATTGCAACTTCTTTTTATTGGAGACATAAAATACTTAACTGTATAAGTGAGTTTCTTGGTGTAGGCTCTGTTGATGGTGTAGTTGAAGCAGATGAAGTTTTCTTTGCTTACTCATACAAAGGAACTAAACCTGCCAATATGCCAAGACCTTCTCGTAAGAGAGGGAAACAAGTTAAAAAGAGAGGTATCAGTAAAGAACAAGTGTGTGTAGGTACTGCTCTTGATAGGCAAGGTAATATAATAATTGAATTGTTATGTACTGGTAGAGTTACTGCTAATGAGTTAGAACGTTTATATGATAGTCGCATAGGGGAACATTCTATTCTATGCACAGACTCTCACAAATCATATATTCAATTTGCTACAGATATGGAATTAGAACACAAAAGGATTAAAAGAGGTAAACATAAAGAGGATATATACCATATAAACCATATAAATAGCCTACACTCTAATTTAAAGAGATGGATGAGTAGGTTTAATGGTGTTGCAACTAAATATCTAAATAACTATATGAAGTGGCATAAATGGATAAATACATTTAGTTCTGAAAAAGAAACTTTCAGAATTAAAAACTTAATAGTTCATAGCAATATACCTCATAGTTATACTATGATAAAAGATTTCAAAAACAGACAACCGATATTTATATAAATACTGGAATTATAATCCATAAAATATGTATAATAAGAATATAAAGTTTTGAACAATTGTATAATAGAATTAACTATATCTATAGTAATATATAGTTATATAGGAATTTTTGGGAGGTAACTATGAAGAATAAAAAAAATACAATCGAAAAATATATGGCACTATATATGAGCCTTGGAATGTGTTTTGGGGCTTCAGGTGGTTTAATATTTGGTAACATTTTTTTCCCTGAGAATATGAGTCTTGGGATGTGTTTTGGAATTCCAATCGGAATGTGTATTGGAATGGCAATAGGTCAAGCAAAAGATAAACGACTTTCGGAAAACATAATGATAATAAGAAAAATCGAAACTGTGAAGGATTCGACAGATGCAGTGATTTATGTCAGTGATAAAAATGAAATAGAAAAGCAATATAGAGTCACTGAGAAAAAAATGAAAGAAGAAAAATTCGTAGAAGGTGACCGAGTAGCAGAAGAAATAGACGGCTCTTTAGTTTCATTAGAAAGTAAATAAAGTCATATAAATTGAAGTTTAGTAATGGATATTAAATATTATGATTTAAAATAAAAGTGGACAAGATTACTATTTGTCCACTTTTATACTATCTATTATCAACCTTTATTTAAAACAGAGCCTAAAATTTAAATGGAAATTAGCTGAGGAGATAGGTATGAGTAAATTGAGAAGAATTGAGGGTAAATTTATAGAGCTAGATGAGATAGAGAAGATATATAAAATTGAAAATTATAGTGAATTGTGCAATTTGGTGAAAGGATTAATTGAGGATAATGTGATATCACCTGTTAAAAATAGTGGGGGAAATGGAAAGATACCGACGCTGTTTAAAAGATATAGGATTATGGATGACGTGGTTGACAATAGTGATTTAATTGATGAAATAACCTATAAATTTTCTACTAGGTTTAGTGTGGAGTTTTATAAAAAACATGTTGATAAATATAAGGAGCATCGCAAGTACATTCTTAAGTTAAATGATTTTTTCATTAGTAAAAGTCAGTTATTAAATACTAGAGTATCTATGAATGAAAGAGCTTTTCAGATATGGGGAAGGGAGAAGTTTTTGCAAAAGGAGGGCGGAAAGACTATTCTTAAAAATCTAGGGATAGAATTAGAAGAGTTAAATTATTATGATACCTCAGAGCCCTTGGCTTACTATTCTAAGTCTAAGAAAACACCGCAGAAGGTATTAATTTTAGAAAATAAGGATACTTATTACACCTTAAGAAGACATCTAATAAGTGGCAGTGAAAAGATTTTAAATGAGGATATAGGTACGCTGATTTATGGTGGAGGAAAGAATATTAATAAAGCGTTTAATGATTTCAATATATCAGTAGAAGATTATGTGTGTAGCTGTAATAACACCATATTATATTTCGGTGATTTGGATTATGAAGGCATAGTAATCTATGAAGGTCTATATAAGTTATTTAAGGATGAATACAACATTAAACCCTTCGTTAAAGGTTATGAAAAAATCATTTATAAGGCAGAGCTGGAAGAGGTAGATTTACCTACAACTAAAGAAGGTCAAAATAGAAATATAAGTGATATATTTTTAAATGAATTTAATGAAAAATATAGGAAGAAGATTGAGAAAATATTGGAGGATAATCTGTATATACCGCAGGAAATGTTAAATATTTCAGATTTATAGGAGAGAATAATATGGATTTTAGTTTTTTAAATGTGCAGCATGTGAGGATGAAGAAAATCGGAGCCTATGCTTTGCTCTTTAGAAATAGTATAGCTAAAGGTACTTGGAAAAAGTATGGTTTTGAAGAGGGATATGAGCAGGATAACTTAATTTTTGCAGTTTTACTTTATATAATGGAACAGTCCCTTAAGGAGGAAATATGTACTATAGACCACATTGGATTTTTTATAGATGAAGTTAACAATGTTTATCTTAAGAAAGAAATAACCTATGAGGAGTGCAAGGACCTTGGGGAGTTTATCGTCAACACTATTTTATGTGATGAAGGGAAAGCAATGTATTTTAAGGCTTATAACTTTAAGTTAGGTGAGTACAAAGATATAAACATAAGCTTTATAAAAAATAAAATGGAGTACATAGATGGTGTAAGAAGGGTTTCATATTCCTTGACTAATGATGGATATTCGCTTCTTTTATCAACCTTAGAAATTGAAGAAAATTTAAAAATGACTATCCATGAAATCATATTTAAGATGCATTTAGAGAAGGCATCTTATGATAAGGCTGTGGATGACATAAAAAATATATTTAATATGCTTAGGATCAGAGTTCAAAGTATGGAGGAAGCTATAAGGAAAATAAGGGAAAATCCATTAAGTTATTCTACAGAGGATTATAAAGGAATAATGGAAGGGAATTTAGAACTCCTTGATAATAGTAAGAAGCAATTTGTAATCTATAGGGAAATGGTTAATGAAAAGATCAATGAGTTCATAGAGTATAATATCCATATTAAAGAACTTGATGCAGGAGAAGAGGAAAATCTTAATAATTTAAAAATCATAGAGAATTATTTAAGTAGGACAATAGATGAGGAACAAAAAATATTAAGGAAGCACTTTGATTTAAAGGACGCCTATGGAAGAGAACTTGAAAATATATCTAAGATGTCTCTAATTGAAAGATTTAATTTTAGAACAGAGGTATATGAGAAAATATTAGATAACCCTGATAATTTAGAGAACATAGATTTATTCTTAAGACCTCTATTTAGAAT
>DALZNT010000108.1:0-11403 GCA_032005505.1 Clostridium sp.
TATTATTAATTACTTCTTGTGGTTAGTGTCTTATGCTTGTGCAGGTTGGATTTATGAATCAATTATTTGCTCTATTAGTGCAAATAAATTAGTAAATAGAGGCTTTATTAATGGCCCCATATGTCCCGTGTACGGCTAATGGGCCTGGGAAAAAGATAAAGGAAAGAATCGAAGGAAAGAGGAATAAATAGAACTAAAGTAGTAGAGAGGATACTCTGCTACTTTAGTTCTATTTATTTTATTTAAAGAATGGGTATAAAAGGGATTGTCTAAGGGAAAACCATAAAAAGAAGTGATATAAGAAAATGAGTATATAACAAAATAAGAATTGGAGAGATGTGAAGGGATGATAGCTTTTAGAACTAGTGATATAACATAAATTATTTTAAAAAGTGGATGTTAATATTTGTAGTCATGGGATGTGCTTATACTAATATTGAACTGTTCTTTAGAGGATATTCTCATCAATCTATGTTTATAGTAGGGGGACTTTGTGGACTTCTTATTGGAATGATAAATGAGATAAATCAAAATTTAAGAATGTGGCAGCAATGTGTAATAAGTACCGTTATTGTATTAAGTATAGAATTTATAGCTGGATATATTTTAAATATAAAACTCAATATAGGTGTGTGGGATTACTCTTCTTTGCCATTTAATATTATGGGGCAAGTATGTGTCCTGTTTGGTATCTTATGGTTTTTCTTAAGTGTCATAGCTATATGGTTAGATGATTACTTAAGATATAAGTTTTTTGATGAAGAATATGAAGGAAACTTAGGCTTATATATAAAAAGATTATTCACATTAAAATAAGGAACTTATAATGTAATCATATCACAAGATATGATTATTAAAGAGGAGTGATAGAAGTGGAAATAAGAAATGTTAATAGTATGAGTACAGAACAATTTATAAATAATTTAAGTAGTGAAAATTTGAGTTATATAAAGGATTCATTTGATAGTATAGAGAGTGCCTTGAAATTTTATCAGGACAGTGCTATTCAAAGTGCAGGAAATAGTTTAGGTGAATTTCAGGATATAAATAAATTTTTTGCTGGATTAAGTAACCTGAGCAGCACTGATTTTGTATAGCATAAATTGAAATATAAATAATTAAAATAAAAAATAACCCTTGAAATATCAAGGGTTATTTAGTGTTCTCACACTATATGGTGCCGGTGACCGGGGTCGAACCGGTACGGTGTTGCCACCACGGGATTTTGAGTCCCGCACGTCTGCCAATTCCATCACACCGGCGAGTACATTGTTATATTACCACATTATTCTATGGAATACAATAGAAATTTATATGTTATAGATTTTTAATGTGAAATTAGTTAAGGATAATTATAATACTATTTATTAGATACAATTAAGGATATAATTATAATATGAAATTTAAAGCTAAAAGTGAGGTTAAATGAATGAAGAGAATTTTGGAAGATATATTAGAAGAATGTAGACCTTGGACAAGTAAAGGAGACGTTGCGTCTTATATACCAGAACTAGCAAAGGCAAATCCAGATATTTTGGGAATTTGGGTTACAACCCTTAGTGGGGAGGAGTATTTTGCTGGAGAGTATGATTGTAAATTTACTATACAGAGTATATCTAAGGTAGTAACTTTAATGCTAGCCATCTTAGATAATGGTATAGAATATGTTTTCTCGAGAGTTGGTATGGAGCCCACAGAGGCTAGTTTTAATTCAATAACTAACTTAGATTCTCATGAAGAAAAAATACCCTTAAACCCAATGATTAATGCTGGTGCAATTGCCATTGTATCATTAATACATGGCGATACAATAGAAGAAAAACTGAATAGAATATTAAACTTTACAAGAAAAATTACCGGAAATCCATTTATAAATATAAATGAAAGTGTTTATGAAAGCGAGAAAAAAACTGGAGATAGAAATAGAGCTCTGGCGTACTATATGAAAGGTAATGGTATTATTGAGGGAGAGGTAGATAATATTTTAGATGTGTATTTTAAAGCTTGTTCTATGGAAGTTACAAGTAAGGATATTGCAAGAATAGGAGCTATGCTTGCTAATGATGGTGTGCTTTTAAATAACGAAAGAGTTATTTCAAGAGAAGCTTGCAGAATTATTAAGACAATTATGGTGACTTGTGGTATGTATGATGCTTCTGGAAAATTTGCGGTACATATTGGTATTCCTGCTAAAAGTGGAGTAGGTGGAGGAATTATGGCTGCTGTTCCAAGAAGAATGGGAATTGGGGTTGTTGGTCCTGCTCTTAATTCTAAAGGAAATAGTAGTGGTGGAATAAAAATTCTAGAAAAGCTTTCTCATGAATTAGATTTAAGTATATTCTAAAAAGGTTCATATAATAATATATCTGATAAAATATATGCATCTTGAAAGTACGTTTATAAACTTACTTTTAAGATGCTTTTAAATTATTTGTAATATATTATTTTTATTTTAAAATAAATGATACAGTTAGAATTTATTGTTAATAATAATAGGTGATGATATAATAATTTATTAAGAAATTTACTGAATTCCTTGACTTTACTGTATAAAAAGTTAAAAATAGAGTAGTAATACTTTTGAGAATTAGAATAGGATGTGGTTAAAATTAATAGAGAAAAATTAGCTATCTTAGATGGTAATAGTTTATTATATAGAGCTTTCTTTGCTCTTCCAGATATGAGTACAAAGGAAGGGTTACATACCAATGCCGTTTATGGCTTCTTAAGCATGTTACTTAAGCTTAGAGAGGATATTGGTCCTGATTACATAATTACTGCTTTTGATAAGTCTAAGAAGACTTTTAGACATGATGAATATGAGGAATACAAGGCTGGAAGAAAGAAAACTCCACCAGAGCTTACTATGCAGTTCCCTGTAATTAGAGAGATACTATCAAAGATGGGTATTGGGGTCTTTGAACTAGAGGGATATGAGGCTGATGATTTAATCGGTACTTTTTCTTCAATTGCAGAAAAAGAAGGAATGGAGGTCTTTGTAGTTACTGGAGATAAAGATGCTCTTCAATTAGCTACAGACCATGTAAATATAGTAATAAATAAAAAAGGTATCTCTGAAAAGGAAATTTATAATAAAGAAAGATTTATTTCGGACTTTGGAGTGACACCAACACAGTATATAGATGTAAAAGGACTAATGGGAGATAAGTCAGATAATATCCCAGGAGTTCCAGGAGTAGGAGAGAAAACAGCTTTCAAGTTAATTAAAGAGTATGGGAGTATGGAAAATCTACTAATGAATATAGATTCAGTAAGTGGTAAAAAGTTAAAGGAATCATTGGTACAGTATAGTGAACAAGCAATGCTTAGTAAAAGATTAGCAACAATTATCACAGAGGTACCAATGGAAGTTTCTGTGGAAGATATAAGAACAAAGGGAGACTTTAACAATTCTGAAGTAAGAGATATGTGCTTAAAACTTCAGTTTAAATCCATTCTTACAAAGTTACAAGCGATAGGTTCAGTAAGTAGTGAAGAAGGAACAGCGGAAACGGTTGAGGATGTTGATGTAGATTTTAAATTAGTAGATTCTATAGCAGATTTAAATGCTATGAAAGAATCTATAAAGGGAGATACATTTGTAAAGTTTTACGTGGAGAACACCAATAGCTTTTCAATGACTAAATTAACTAACATAGGCCTTTTATCAAATGGACAGATATATGTTATTTCATGTGAAAAACTTATGGAAGAAAGTCAAGTTGAATTTGTTAATTTAATGAAATTAATTTTTGAAAATTCATCTATAAAAAAGATTTCTCATGGAGTGAAATATGGCTATACTGCATTTCTAAAACTTGGGATGGATTTAGATTTAGTTGATTTTGATGAAGAAATAGCAGCTTATTTATTGGATTCATCAAAGTCAGAGTACTCAATTAAAACTTTACTGGAAGAAAAGATAGGAAGAAGCTTTGAGGGTGAAGGTAATAATTCCATAGCTAAGGAACTTTTATCTATGAAAGATATTTATGAAGTTCTGAAGGATGAAATTAAACAGTCTGATATGAATGACCTTCTTCTTAATGTGGAGCAACCATTAACTAAAATCATAGCTTATATGGAATATGAAGGCTTTAATATAAATAGAGAAGGGCTAGACGGATTAGGATATAAGTTTGGAGCAGAGATATCTCAGTTAACTTCAGATATATATTCCTTAGCAGGAGAAGAGTTTAATATAAATTCACCTAAGCAGCTAGGAAAAATTTTATTTGAAAAGTTAGATTTACCTGTTATAAAGAAAACAAAAACAGGATATTCAACTAATGCAGAGGTTTTAGATGCATTAAAAGATAAACATGAAATTATAGAGAAAATTTTATATTATAGACAGCTTGCCAAGTTATATTCAACTTATGTTGAAGGATTAAAGAATGTAATTGATAAAGATGGAAAGATCCATTCCAATTTTACTCAAACTGTAACAACTACAGGAAGATTATCAAGTACAGAGCCTAATCTTCAGAATATACCTATTAAGAATGAAAATGGAAGAAGTATAAGAAAAGTATTTATTCCACACAATGAAGAGTCTGTTATCTTGTCTGCGGACTATTCTCAAATTGAACTTAGAGTTCTTGCTCATATCTCAGACGATGAGAATATGATAAAAGCTTTTAATAGTAATGCAGATATTCATACTTCTACAGCAGCAGAGGTATTTAATGTACCAATTGAGGAAGTTACGAAAGCCATGAGAAGCAATGCTAAGGCTGTTAACTTTGGAATAGTATATGGAATAGGTGACTTTAGCTTAGCACAAGATTTAGGAATAACAAGAGCAGAAGCAAAACAATATATTGATGCTTACCTTGATAGATACCATAAGGTAGGAGAATATATGGATAAGGTAGTAGAAGAAGCAGAAGCTAATTCATATGTTACAACTCTGCTTAACAGAAAAAGATATATACCAGAAGTAAAATCATCTAATAAAATGGTTAAGGCTTTAGGAAAGCGACTTGCTATGAATGCCCCAATTCAAGGAAGCGCTGCAGATATTATAAAAATAGCTATGATTAATGTAGCTAATAAGCTTAAAACAGAAGGTTTGAAAAGTAGATTAATACTTCAGGTTCATGACGAACTTATACTTAATGTATATAGAACTGAATTAGAAGTGGTTAAAGCTCTGGTAAAAGATGAAATGGAGCATGTCCTAGATCTTAAGGTGCCTTTAGATGTGGATATATCTATAGGAGATACCTGGTATGAAGCAAAATAATATATTAAAAATTGGGTTAACTGGGGGAATTGGATGTGGAAAGAGTACAGTAAGCAATATGCTTAAAGAAGAATGTATTCCTATAATTGATGCAGATAAAATATCAAGGCAGATTTTGATTTCTCATCCTCAAATATTAGATAAAATCAAAGTAACCTTTGGAGAAGAGTATTTCGATGAAGAAGGTAATTTTTTAAGAAGAAAAATGGGAGAACTTATATTTTCTGATGAAAAAAATAAAAAAAAATATGAGGGTATATTAATGCCCTATATTTTCGAGGACATATTTTCTGAAATTGAAAAATATGATAATTTTGGTGAGGAACTATGTATCATAGATGCTCCAACATTAATTGAAAATAATCTTCATAATGAAATGGATGTAGTTATTGTCATAGTAATTATGGAAGAAATTCAAATAGCAAGAGTTATGGCAAGGGATAACTTTTCTAGGGAGGAAGCTATTCTTAGAATTAATAATCAAATGTCTTCTGAGGAAAAAATTGAATTTGCAGATTATATAATTGATAATGGGGGCACTTTGGAGTATACTAAATTTCAGATTGAAACAATTCTAAAGGAACTTAGAACTATTAGGGGGAAAAATGGCTCATAAAAATAAGAAAAAAATTAGAAGGATATTGCTATTTATTGTTATAGCGGTAATCATTATTGTTAACTTTAAAATTATACTTAAAAGCTTTTACCCACTAGAATATAAGGAAAGTATCTTGGAGTATAGTGAATTATATGATGTAGATCCTAACTGGGTGGCATCTGTAATAAATACTGAAAGTAAATTTAATGTTGATGTTACATCATCAAAAGGCGCTATGGGATTAATGCAAATTATGCCTGAAACAGGTGCATGGATTGCTGAACTCCTTAGAATAGAAGACTTTGAAGAGTATATGATTATGGATCCAGATATAAATATAATGATGGGAACGTGGTATTTAAATAGGTTAAGTAACGATTTTAATGGTGATTTTGACTTAGTTCTAGCTTCGTATAATGGAGGCCCAGGTAATGTAACAAAATGGCTTGGAGATGAGAGATATTCTAAGGATGGTGTAAGTCTGAGTGATATACCATTTAATGAAACTAAGCATTATGTGAAAAAGGTTAAAACTAATTACAATATGTATAAATTCCTATATGATTTAAAAGTTTAGGACATAGAATTTTTTATCTTTGTCATAAACTTTTTATTACATATTGAAAAATTATTGTTGTATTTTGAAATATAGGATGATATAATAAAAACATTAAATGAGTAGGACAAATATTGAATAATATTTAAGAATTTGTTTGAAAACATTAAGTCGTTTATAATGCAGATGTGGTGAAATGGCAGACACGCTATCTTGAGGGGGTAGTGAGAGTATTCTCGTGCGGGTTCAAGTCCCGCCATCTGCACCAATAGATACTTTATAATTTAATATGCAGATGTGGCGGAATTGGCAGACGCACTAGACTTAGGATCTAGCGCCTTAGGCGTGGGGGTTCGACTCCCTTCATCTGCACCAAAAACCTATGAAGAATACTTCATAGGTTTTTTATGTGCTTTTAAAATAGGTGATTTATAAAATGAATTAAGAATATATGGTATAATTAATAATAAAAGATTTATTAAAGGAATGATATTGATGGAACATTATGATAACATTTCACTCTTTGATTTGAGTGGAGATATAGGGGATAAAAATCCAAAGGAAAATAATAGCAATGAGCCTCTAGCTCAAAGATTAAAGCCGAGAACCCTTGATGAGTATGTTGGACAAGAACATATATTATCTAAGGATAAATTACTATATCGAAGTATTAAGAGCGATAGAATTACATCACTTATATTATATGGTCCTCCTGGAGTGGGAAAGACTAGTCTTGCAAAGATAATTGCAAGGACTACCCATTGTAACTATGTAGAGTTAAATGCTGTTACGTCTGGGATTAAAGAGATAAAGGCAGTAGTAGAAAATGCGATTAATGAAATAGCTCGAAAGGGGAAAAAGACAATCTTATTCATAGATGAGATTCATAGATTTAATAAAACACAGCAGGATAGTTTATTACCTCATGTAGAGAAAGGCACAATTACGTTAGTAGGAGCTACAACTGAAAATCCTTTTTTTGAGGTTAATAAGGCACTTCTATCTAGGTCTATGATATTTAAGTTAGAACAACTTACTGAAGAGCATATTATTAAACTTTTAAATAGAGCACTGAAAGATAAAGAATTAGGGTATGGTAAAATTAACATAATACTTTATGATGATGCATTAAAGTTTATATGTACAAATGCTTCTGGGGATGGTAGAAAGGCTTTAAATGCCCTTGAATTAGCAGTTTTGACTACTAATAAGAGAGAAGATGGTATAATTCACGTAACTCTTGATGTAGTTGAGGAATGTATGCAGAGAAGGCAAGTAAGTTATGATAAATCTGGAGATTATCACTATGATGTGGTTTCAGCTTTTATTAAAAGTATACGTGGAAGTGATCCAGATGCTGCAGTTCATTATTTAGCAAGGATGCTATATAGTGGTGAAGATCCAGAGTTTATTGCTAGACGAATCGTGATTTCAGCTTCGGAGGATATTGGTAATGCAGATCCATATGCCTTATTAGTGGCTAATGCTGCTTTAAATGTAGTTAAATCTATTGGAATGCCTGAAGCTAGGATAACCCTTGCGCAAGCTGTAACTTACCTTGCTGGTGCTCCTAAGAGTAATGCGGCCTATAACGCTATTAATGATGCCTTAAGTGATATAGAAAGGGAAAATATAGGGGCTGTACCTATGCACCTTAGAGATAGTCATTACGGAGGGGCAAAGTCTTTAAATCATGGTGTAGACTATAAGTATCCACATAATTATGAACATCATTATGTAAAGCAACAGTATCTGCCTAAGGAACTTTTAAATAAAAACTATTATAAACCTACAGGATTAGGTTATGAGAAAAGAATAAAGGATAGAATGGAATTTTTAAGTAAGTTAAAATAAGGTATAACCCTATAGAATTCTTGTAATGCTATTTGTTTTCCTAGGTTCATGCATACATGTAGACTTAGTGTGAGAACTGCGGATACCTTTAATGGGTTAATGGTATTACCTAACTTAATTGGACTTCTAGCACTATCTTCTATAGTTAAAGATAAATATGTCGAGTTTGAAAATACTAAAGCTGGTAAAATGATTAAGCCTGTAAATAAATAGAATATGTAATAGAGAATCTTTGAAAGCTGTTGCTATATGCAACAGCTTTTTTAGTGGACATATAAAATTATTAGTAAAACATAAAGAAATTATGAGTAAATACAGGTATATTACTGTATATTATTTGAAAGTTTAAAATTTAACAAATTCCTAATGGATCGAATTATAAATACAAATAGTAAAAATGTTCAGAAATGTTTAATAATTTTGTAATTTGTGGTATTAATATAATATAAGAGGAAAAGGAGGAATAAATTACATGTTAGAATTTGTTAAATGGGTCAACGGCATACTATGGGATTTTTTACTAATTTTTTTGTTGTGTGGAACAGGTGCATACTTTACATTTAAATTGAAATTTGTACAGGTAAGAAAATTTAAAGAAAGTTTCAAGATGACATTTGGAAAAATTAAATTTGGTAAAGAAGCGGGTGCTGATGGAATGACGTCATTCCAGTCATTAGCTACAGCCATTGCAGCTCAGGTAGGAACTGGAAACTTGGCAGGAGCAGCCACAGCAATTGCATCTGGAGGTCCAGGAGCAATATTTTGGATGTGGGTAAGTGCTTTCTTTGGCATGAGTACAATATTTGCTGAAGCAACCTTGGCTCAGGAGTTCAAGACTAAAATAGATGGACAAGTTACAGGTGGACCAGCTTATTACTTAAGTAGAGGAATAAAAAATAAAAAGATAGGTAAATTCCTTGCAGTATTCTTTTCAGTGACAATTATATTAGCTTTAGGATTTATAGGAAACATGGTTCAATCAAATTCTATTGGTGTTGCTTTTAGTTCTGCATTTAACATTGATGCTAGAATTGTAGGCGTAGTAATAGCAATACTTGCTGGATTAATTTTTATCGGTGGAGTAAAGCGTATCGCATCTTTCACAGAAAAGATTGTTCCGATAATGGCATTATTCTTCATTATAGGAAGTTTAGTTATTCTTTGTATGAATTATACTAATGTATTACCAGCATTTAAAATGATTTTTGTTGGAGCATTCCAGCCAAGTGCTATAATGGGTGGAGTTTTAGGAACTACTGTAAGACAAGCACTTAGGTATGGTGTTGCAAGAGGATTATTTTCAAATGAAGCTGGTATGGGATCAACACCACATGCTCATGCCGTTGCAAAAGTTAATCATCCAGCAGAACAAGGATTAGTTGCAATGATGGGAGTTTTCATTGATACATTCATCATATTAACTATGACAGCATTAGTAATTTTAACCACTGGTGTTTTAGGAAGTACAAATGCTGCAGGAGAATTTATAACAGGAATAGCATTAACTCAAAGTGCATTTACAGCAGGAATGGGTAGTTTTGGAGCAATATTCGTTGCTATAGCCTTATTCTTCTTTGCTTTCTCCACAATTATTGCTTGGTATTTCTTTGGAGAAGCAAATATAAAATATTTATTTGGTAAAAAAGGAGTTACTCCTTATAGAATTCTTGTAATGTTATTTGTATTCTTAGGATCTTGTATGCAGGTTGAGCTTGTTTGGATGCTAGCAGATACATTTAATGGTCTTATGGTATTGCCAAACTTAGTTGGTCTTTTAGCTCTATCATCTATAGTTAAAAAGAGATATGATGAGTATCAAAGTGGTAACTATGGAGATATGACAAAAAATATTAAAATGTAATATAATTTAAATACAATAAAGATAGAAACTTTCATATAAATGAAAGTTTCTTTTTTGTTAAAAATAAACAGTAATAATTTTTATAATAAATGCACATTTTATATATGTAGGTTAAGGCATTATAAAATAAATTGGAGGGATATAAAATGAGCCAAATTGGAGAGTTAATAAAAGCTTACGGAGATAATGGCCAAGAGATAAAGCTAAAATTAATTGATGTAGTTGATATAGGACAGAGTAAGTATGTAATAGCTGGACCTCTAGACGGAGAAGAAGCATATGCATATAAAGTTGTAAGTAGAGAAAATGGAATGGTTGAATATGCATCTATAGGCTCTGGAAGAGAGTTTAATAAAGTATTAACAGCATATAATGAAAAACAGCATAACTAATAGTTTAAGGGAGGAATTAGATTATGAGTAAGGGTAAAAATGCAAAAAATAAAATTAAGAAGACTCAAAAAAGTAAGGTTGATGGAATTCAAGTGCTAAATAATCAGGTTTCTGATGCTCACCCAATAGAAAGTCCAACTCTTGCAAATGGACTTTTTGGAGTGGATATAAAAGATAATTTAATTGATCCAGATACTAGGTATTATATTTAACTGATGAATATTAATTAGATTAAAGCTGCTTACTAGTATTGTAGGTAGCTTTTCATATGTGAAAAGAAATACTATCGCTATTGATGTAAATATCTATGGAAATAAAATTTTCATTGTAATATAAATATTAATAATATATAATGAAAAGGATTAATTAGAAAATTTAGGAGGAATACCAATGGAAGAGATGAATATAATAACACTTACAGATGCTGAAACAAACGAAAAGGTTGAATTAGAGATAGTTGAGGATTTAACTATCGATGGAAACCATTATGTAATATTAGCACCACTTGAAGAAGATGATGATGCGTACATATATAAAGTTGTTGGAGAAGGTGAAAAAGCTTCTTATGAAATGGTTGAAGATGAAGAAGAATTCAACAAAGTAGTTGCAGAGTACGATAAAATATTTGATGATGAAATGGGTAAATAGTTTACAGAATTTTAATTTCAAATATAAAAAATAACCTTACATTTTGTAAGGTTATTTTTATTCGAAAATTTACATTACATTTTATTTACTTTGTTTTACTAGCAGCAGCTTCAGCTTTAGCTTTAATGCTAGATGAACTTTTTAATCTAACCTGTGGTTCCCTTGGAAGACCAAATTTAGGAATAAATCTAACCCATCCAGTTATAGTAAGAAGTAAAATAGATCCAACAGCTACGAAAGCCATAA
>DALZNT010000109.1:0-11169 GCA_032005505.1 Clostridium sp.
TGAAGAAAGAAAAAGAATTAGAAGAATTCTTATAAAAAATCAGAGGATAGTTGAAGTTTCAACTATCCTTTAGTTTTGTGTCTAATATTAAGTACAATTGTTAAAATTGTTTAGAGTAAGTGTGATAAAATATAATAGTATATAAAATAAGAGGGTATTTCAGTTGTTGCATAAAATGCAACAACTGATGAGGATATATATATAAATGAGTTTAGAACTTAAATATAGCTTTTTATATAATAAAAAGTGAAGAATAAGTGCTATGTAAAAATAGATTGAATATCATATGGAGGGAAATTATGGATAATAATATTGGGAAAATAATATTTTACACTAATGAAGATGGAAATGTTAATATAGAAGTTCTTTTTGCCAATGAAAATGTATGGTTATCATTATCACAAATGACAGAATTATTTCAAAGAGATAAGTCCGTTATATCGAAACATATTAAGAATATTTTTTCAGATGAAGAATTAATTAATGAAGAAGTTGTCAAAGAGGTTCCAACTGTAGCTAGTGATGGAAAAACTTATAGAGTAGATTATTTTAATTTAGATTTAATTATGGCGGTAGGGTATCGTGTAAGATCTAGTCAAGGTATTCAATTTAGGAAATGGGCAACTCAGACTCTAAAAGAATTCATCATAAAAGGTTTTGTAATAAATGATGAGAGATTGAAAAATGGAGTTCATTTTGGAAAAGACTACTTTGATGAATTATTAGAAAGAATTCGTGAAATTAGGGCTTCAGAAAGAAGATTTTATCAAAAAATTACAGATATATATAAGGAGTGTAGTGTTGATTATAGTAAAGATGCAGAGGTAACAAAGAAATTTTATGCACAGGTTCAAAATAAATTACATTGGGCTATAACTGGTAAAACAGCAGCAGAGATAATTGCATCAAGAGCTGATTCTACTAAAATTAATATGGGATTAACTACATGGAAACATGCTCCGGAAGGAAAGGTTCTAAAAAGTGATGTGCAAGTGGCTAAGAACTATTTAGAGGAAAAAGAAATATCAGAGTTAAATAGAGTAGTAAATATGTTTTTAGATTATGCTGAAAACCAAGCTAAGAAGCAAATACCGATGAAGATGACTGATTGGATAAAAAAATTAGATGGTTTTTTAGAGTTTAATGATTATAAAGTGCTTGATAACTTGGGTAAAGTTTCTAGGGAAAAGGCAGCTCAAAAGGCTATATCAGAATATAACATATTTAGAGTAACACAAGATATTGAATATAAATCTGATTTTGATAAATTAATAGAAAGTGGTGATGAATTAAATAAAATTAATAATTGAAAAGTCAGTTGTTGCATAAAATGCAACAACTGATTAAGCTAGATATATCAATGGATTACATAGATATGCAAAAATATACTATAGACGAAAATGAAAATAAACCATGGCGAAACTTACGTTACAAGAGTTAGAATCAACACTTTGGCAATGTGCTGATATCCTAAGAAGAGAATTGACAGGTGCAGAGTACAAAGATTATATATTTGGAATGTTATTTTTAAAAAGATTAAATGATGAATTTGATGAGGAAAGAGACAATAGACGAAATGAATTTTTAGAAGATGGGTTAGATGAAGAGGAGATAATGGAGCTTTTAGAAGATCCAAGCATCTATGAAACATTCTTCGTACCAGAGCAGGCAAGATAGTCAAAGCTTAAGGAATTAACTTTAAATATAGGACTAGAGCTAGATAAGGTGTTTAAAGCTATAGAAGATGAGCCAATGAACTCTGAACTTATAGGGGTACTTAGTACTATAAACTACAATGATAAGGAAAAGGTGCCTGATAAAAAGCTATCTCAGCTTTTAGTTCTATTTAGCACAGTAAACCTTGCAAACTCAAACCTAGAATCAGAGGAGATGCTTATCAGTATCTAATAAAACAGTTTGCAGACCAAGGTGATAAAAGGGTGGAGAATTCTACACGCTTACAGAGGTAGTAAAAATTCTTACTAGTATTCTAAAACCACAAGAGGGTGATAGAATTTACGACCCAACAGCGGGGTCAGGCGGGATGCTTATACAAAGCATAGAGTACGTTAAAAAGCATGGAGGAAATCCAAAGAACTTAAGTTTATTTGGGCAGGAGATAAACCTTTCAACCTGGGCAATCTGTAAAATGAATATGTTGTTCCACGGAGCAAAGGGAGCAGATATTCAAAAGGGTAATACCATAAGAGAGCCAAAGCACACAGAAGGCGGAGTTTTAAAAACCTTTGATAAGGTTCTTGCAAATCCACCATTCTCCTTAAAAAATTGGGGAGTAGAAGAAGCAGAACATGATGCTTTCCATAGATTCAGTTATGGAATACCACCAAAATCTTATGGAGACCTAGTCTTTGTGGATCATATGTTATCCAGTTTAAACATGAAGGGGAAAATGGCATCTGTAGTACCTCATGGAGTTCTTTTTAGGGGTTCAGCAGAAGGTAAAATAAGAAAAGGCTTCATCAATGATGATTTAGTAGAAGCAGTAATAGGACTGCCACAAAATATCTTCTACGGAACAGGAATTCCAGCAGCAATCATCGTTTTAAATAAAGCTAAGGCACAAGAAAGACAAGGAAAAATTCTCTTCATCGATGGAAGCAATCACTTCGTTAAAGATGGAAACAAAAATAGAATCAGACCAGAAGACATAGATAAAATAATCGAAACCTTCGATAACTATGAATATGTGGAAAAATACGTAGCAGTTGTGGACAATAAAACCATAGAAGAAAATGACTTCAACCTAAACATCAGCAGATACGTAGATACTACAGAAGAGGAAGAAGAAATCAACATCGCAGCAGTTTTAGAAGATATAAAACAGCTAGAAATTAAAGAAGCTGAAACAAAAGAAAAGCTTAATGGATACCTAAAAGAATTAGGATTTGAAGGACTGTAGGGTGGTGAAGCAATGAAGAAAGTTAGAGAAGGATATAAAGTGACGGAACTTGGGGAGATACCTGAGGAATGGGAAGTTATAAGTATTAATAAATGTGGAGAAGTTTTTGGTGGTAATGCATTTAAAAGTACTAATTTTATTACAGAAAGTAGTTCGGGAGACTACCAGGTTATTAGAATGGGAAATGTACAGTTAGGATGTTTAGACTTAAGTAGGAATCCAGTTTTTTTATCATCAGACTTAGTATCAGACAAAAATAAGAAGTATTCATTAAAAAAATCTGATGTACTTATTTCACTTACAGGTACAGTAAATAAAACTGATTATGGAAATATTTCATGGGTTAATGAGAATGATAGATATTTAATTAATCAACGTGTAGCATGCTTAAGAAATGTTAGTAATAACTTTAATAATAGATATTATTATTTTTGCAAAGTAATTTATTTAGAAATCAATTTTTGAGTGTGGTGTTAGAGGAACAGGTAGTCAAGCGAATGTTAGTATTAATGATTTAAGCAGTATAAAGGTATTAAATATGCCTTATAAAGAACAAGAAAAAATTGCTTCAATTCTTTCAACTGTTGATGAACAGATAGACATCGTTGATGGTCTTATTGAAAAGAATAAAGAACTTAAAAATGGATTAATGCAGCAGCTTTTAACTAAGGGAATTGGTCATACAAGGTTTAAGGAAAGTGAAGTTGGGGAAATTCCAGAGGAATGGGAAGTTAAGAGGTTTAAAGATATCACAGATATTTTTAGATGTGGAGTTGCTAGTACACCTACTTATGTAGAACAAGGGATACCATTTTTATCAGCTCAAAATGTTAATAATGAAAAATTAAGTTTACATAAATATAACTATATAAGTGAAGAGTATCATCAACAACTAACTAAAAATGATAAACCTCAAAAGGGCGATATACTATATTAAAGAGTAGGGGCTAACTATGGGATTGCAGCAATTGTTGATGTTGACTTTAAATTTAGTGTTTATGTAAGTTTAACATTAATAAGATTGAAGAAGAATTGCAATAGTGAATTCTATAAGTATCTTTTAAATAGTAACCTTATAAGGAAACAAGCCGACGTTGGTGTGTTTCAAGGTGGTGGAGTACCAAATCTAAATGAAATGTAGTAGAAAAATTTTATGTGGTAATACCAACAGTGGAAGAACAACAAAAAATAGTATCAATACTTTCTTCAGTAGATTATAAAATTGAAGAATATGAAGCAAAAAAACAAAAATTAGAAGAGCTTAAGAAAGGCTTAATTCAATAATTATTAACAGTAAAACTTAGAATTCGTTAGAATATAGGTTCATTATATAATGAACCTATATTTGTAAAAGCATGTAAAGTGTAAAGGATTAGGGAAATTACATAGGAGGATTTATATGAATGAATTAGATTGGGGAATGATAGGGGCTATGGCTACTATAGTAGGAGTTCTGGTTGCGATATTTATACCTATAATTCAAAGTAAAAATGTTAAAAAACAAGAAAAAACAAATAAGGAGCAAGAGAAAATTAAGCAGAATGTTCAAAGTGTTAAAGGTTTATTTGTTGTAAATAATGAGATTAAGCAAGAAAATAAGTAAAGGATGATATTTTATGAAAATGATGCAGATGGTTAAAGGTTTCATTAATTATAAAAATACTATTATTCAACAAGATAACGTATATGAAAATAATAAATTACTTGATGAGTATTTAAAAGGAATATTTGATGAAATTGATGAATTGTTTGAGGATGAAGCGTATGAACTAATCCAGGAAAAATTAAACAGTATATATGCAAAAAAACGAGATAGATTAAGCGATTATGCTGAAAAAAATATCTTGAAATATAATTGTCTTCTTGCATTAGTTAACGATAATGAAGAAAGATTAAATTTGTATTTAAAGGAATTAGAACAGTATGGACAATCTAAGGAGTATTTACAGGTAGAATATAATATTTGCATATTTAAAAATGATAATAAATTGTTTTCGAAATTAAAGGATAAGTGGATAAAAGCAAATGTTGAGGATGGCGTAATACAAGAAAAAGAAGTGAAATTTTTATTTTTAACTAGTCAATATGATGAAATTATAAAAAGTTATAATAATGATAGTTTCCTTGATAAGGATTTATTTAAATTTTTTATAGGCAAAGCGTTTATACAGCTTAATAAATTTCAGGAAGGACAAAAAGTTTTATATGATATTAAGGAGAATGATGAAGAATATAAATTAACATATATTCTTAGTAAAATTATACCAATATTAACGGAGCCTAGATATATTGGGGAGTGCAATAAAGAAGAAAAAGAAGTAATAAATGAATGTTATGATGAATTGGAATGTATTGATACTTCAAAGTTTAATAAAAGATTAATAAAGATATTTACATATTACAAGTTACAAATTATGTTACTTAAAGATAAAAAGGAAGCACTGGAGTTTAGTTGTAATGTATTGCAAGATTTTGATGATGATTTAGATTTAAGTGTATTAAAGGTAGATATTTTATATATAAATAATAAACTTGATAATGCAAATGAAATATGTGACTATATTATGGACAAGTTTAATGATTATTTGAATCATATAAATACAATTATAAATGTTAAAATGGCATTAGATAAATGGGATGAAATTGTTAAGATTTTTAATTCACATAAAGAAGAGTTGGAATATAACGAATGTTGCTTTTATGCATATGGGTTAGCTTTAGTTAACATATATGGTTATGAGGCTGGCGGAAAAATTATAGACAAAGATAGAAAAACAGAAGGAGTAATTACAAATATTTTATTAGCCAAAGTTAATATTAAAGATAATCAAAAATGTGAGACGTATTTGGATAAAGCTGCAATAATGGTAAATGATGAAAAGTTACTTTTAATTGATATAGCTACTATATATGAGTCCATCGGTAAAATAATGAAGGGAGTTTCAATATTAGAGGAGCATGCGTATTTTGATATTAGGATATTTAAACGGTATATAGCTATTGTGTTAAAATGTAAAATAGAAAAAAAGTATGAAAAAATCATAGAGATATATAGGAAACATTATTTTGAAGTAAATAATGAATATGTGGATAGCAATATATATGGTATATGCATTGAAAAGGCACTGTTTAGAATGGCATATCACATGGCACATAAGATATTTCTAAGTAAAGGAAACTTATATTGGCGAAATCACTATGTAAGGATGAAATTACATAATAAGGAGTTAAGTGAGTTAAGAGAAGTTGCTTCGGTTCTAGAGTTTTCAGAAGAGTCATCATATTTAATCACAGCAGCAGAAGTTAATGCTAAATTGGGACAACTTGAAAGAGCTGAAGAGCTGGTATATAAAGCCATATATAAACTAGATAGTTTAGATGTAGAATCGGCAATAAGAATAGGCAATTTAATGTTATCTAATAATTCAAATAAAGATGTTAAGGATATAATAGATGATGAAGAAACTAGAAAAGTTGTATTAGATGATGTGATTATTTTACAAAGTGAATTTGGAGAAATATTAAATATATGTTTAAATACTGAGGTATATTTCAGACAAAATGAAGTTAAATTTGGATGTCTACATATTAAAGAATCAGAGGATTTGTGGTTGGACATTTTGGGGTGTAAAAAGAATGACATGGTTGAGTACAAGGGGATAAAATTTAATATAGTTGAAATTATAAATAAATATAACTATATTGCAAGATTGTGCTTTGGAGAAAGATTAGCTAATAATATAGAAAACATTAAACAAATAGAGATTAAAGAAGAAAATGGAATATTACAGTTGGAAAAATTAAAATTACAACTCAGCGAAAGCAATAATGAACAGGAAAAACTAATAGACTCATATATGAATGAAGAATTAGAGGTTGGAATTCCTATAAATATAATATCAGGAGATATAATACGAGTAGAGCAAGTTATCGAATTTTTATTAGCCAATAAAGATTATAGATTTAGGGCAGGAATACCCAAAACGATACAAAAGAAGCAGAAGGTTGTCTTGACTACAATATCAATAATAATTCTATATAAATATAAAATTCTTGATGAATTTATAGAATATTTTGATGTATACATATCTCAAAGTATGATTATTACATTAGAGGATTTGATTCAAAAATTGATTAGTAAGTTAGGGCAAATGGAATCATATTTACATTTAATAGATGAAAGAATAGTTTTAAACGAGATATCTGAAATAGATAAAAAGGATAGAATTAAAAAATATAAAAACCTACACAAGATATTATCAAAGTGTAATATAATATCAAAGGATATTTCAAGAAGTGAATTTATTACTTTTCCAGAACATGCAATATATTTACCAGATATTGAAGCACTAGAGATAGCAAAAAATTTACAGGCTATTATAGTTGTTGATGATATTTTTACTATGAAACTATTTAGCTTTGTCGTAGGAGGTAATATTTCTAATGTTTCAGGATTTTTCAATAGCATTTTATTTGAAGATTTTGAAAAGTGGTGGGATATACTTAAGTCATTAATTAAAGGGAAGTATGAGTATACTTTTGATTATCAATCATTAGCTATATTGATATTGTTTTATAATGCTGATTCTCCACATAAAATTAAAAAGTTTAAAAAGATGATAAAGCTGATTTTAAATAATGATATAAATGGTTTTTATAAAAATAATCTACAAATATTATGCGACCGTGCAAAAGAAACAGGCATTATAGGGATAAAAATAGACATGATTTTACATGAAATAAACCTAAAAGATTATGTAGAATAAGTAATTTCGTAAAAGTAGAAATATTAAATCAATTAGAGGGTGTTGCTACTTTATTTTATTATAAATATTAGAGTAGAAGATATTTAAGGTGAATGTATACATAAGTGAATAACTTTAGGAGTTTGGGTGGTTAAAATTAACAAGAGTTGAAATATATTGTATAATTAAGATAGTAATTATATGAGTTTAGGGGGATTTGCATGTCGCACTTAGGAAATGAAGAAACCTTAGTTGAGTTACCTGCAATTGAATATATAAAAAACGACCTTGAGTATGAGTTTATACATGGGAAGGATTTAGTTCCTGGAAGTGGAGCAAGGAATTCTCTTGCTGATGTAGTACTTGTAGACAGGCTTCGTGCTGCAATAAAAAACTTGAATCCATGGATTAGTGATGAAAATCTAGATAGAGCAGTTAGGTACATATCTAGAGCAGATAGCTTAGGTGTAAGCTTATTAGAGATAAATGAAAAAATATATGATGCTCTTGTAGATTTGACTTTTACAGTGGAACAGGACCTATATTGTGATGGTCATAAGAAGCATCATACTGTTCATTTCATTGATTGGGATGACTTTGATAATAATGATTTCTTGGTTGTTAGGCAGTTTGAAGTTCAGACTTTATCAGGAAAGTCTATATTCCCTGACATAGTTATCTTTATTAATGGAATTCCAGTTGTTGTTTTAGAGGCTAAATCACCATTCCTTGAGAGAGGAAATAATGAAAGCATCGGTAAGAAGCAGGCTTTTGAACAGCTTAGAATATATATGAATGAAAGAGATACAACTTTAGGAGAAGGAGCACCAAGGCTATTTTATACAAATTTCTTCACAGGAATTATAAATAGATACAATGCTTATCTTGGAACTATAAGTTCTAAGTATAATCATTATTTACAATGGCAGGACCCATATCCATTTAAGAAAGAAAACATAGAGAATTATAAAGAGTGTGGGCAGAACATATTTTTACAAGGAGTTCTTCATAAGAAAAATTTTTTAGATTTAATGAGAAACTTCATTGTGTTTGAAGCTGAAAATGGAGCTGTAATTAAGAAGGTATGTAGATATCAACAGTTTAGAGCTGTTAATAAAGCACTAATAAGAATTGAAAATGGTAAAGATAAATTGACTAGAGGTGGAGTTGTTTGGCATACACAGGGTTCAGGTAAGTCATTAACTATGGTTTTCCTTGCTAGAAAAATAAAGAGAACTAAAGGACTTATGAATTCTACTATTGTTGTTGTAACTGACAGAATAGATTTAGATAAACAGATTTATGCAACCTTTGATAGAACACTATCTAAGATAACTACACCAGTTAGGGCTGATAAGATTGATGTTATGAAAAGTTTATTATCCAATCTACAGCCGCAAATTATAATGACTACTATTCAAAAGTTCTAAAGTGAGACTGAAGAAAGAGTAGTTATATCAAATGAAGAAAAGATAACTCAAAAATATGCTGTGGAGTATCCAGTACTAAGTACAAAGCAGAATATTATAGTCCTTGCAGATGAGGCACATAGAAGTCAGTATAAGGATACTGCTGCAAATATGAGAATTGCTTTACCTAATGCTGTGTTTATTGGATTTACAGGAACTCCAATTGATAAGGAAGATAAATCTACACCAAAGACCTTTGGCGGATATATAGACCAATATTCTATAAAGCAGGCTGTTGAGGATGGAGCTACCGTTAGAATTGTATATGAAGGTAGAAGACCAGACTTACAGGTGGCTGGAGAATCTTTAAAAGAAATATTTGATGAATCCTTTACAGATAGAACTGATGAAGAGAAGGAAGCAATAAAACAGAAGTATGCTACTAAAAGAGCTATAGTTGAGGCTGATGATAGAATTAATGATATTGTAGTAGATTTATTAAATCATTATAAGAATCAAGTATTACCTAATGGATTCAAAGCTCAGATTGTTTGTGTTTCTAGAGAGGCATGTGTTAAGTATTACAATGCACTTCAAAACAATATGGATAGAATCTTGGGTGAAGGCTTTGAAGCTAAGGTCATATTCTCAGGTGGAAATAATGATTTGCCACACTTGAAGCATTACTTTACTACAAAGTCAGAGCAAGAGAATTTAATCAATCGATTCAAGCAGCCTATAAATAAGGATAAGCTTTGTTTCTTAATAGTTAAAGATATGCTTTTAACAGCATTTGATGCTCCTATTGAACAGGTTATGTATCTAGATAGACCATTAAGGGAACATACATTACTTCAAGCTATTGCAAGGGTTAATAGAACTTCAACTAGAGAAGTAGAAAGAATTCTTGATAATGGGGCAGCCATGAAGGAAACTATAGTAATCTACAATGTGATTACATTGTAGATTACTATGGAATTTCTAACTATTTAGAGGACGCATTAGCTGTATTTGATAAAGAGGAATTAGGTAAGCCTATGGAGTCCTTGGATGATTTATATCATGAAATGTTATCCTATAGAGAAACTACTATGGCTATGTTCAGAGGAATAGATAAAAATAATTTAGATGCATTGGTAAATAAAGTAGATCCAGAGGACAAAAGAGCTGAATTTGAACTTATGTATAAGAAGTTCTCAGGGGCAATCGAAGCTTTACTGCCTTCTCATGTTGAAACCAGTATCTTAAATGATTTAAAGTGGCTTTCATATATAAGGGTAGCAGCTAAGGCAAAGTTTAATCCAAGTGAAGTTATTGATATATCTGACTGTGGAGAGAAGGTTAGAGAAATTATTGATACACACCTTAAATATCTAGGGGTTAGAGGGTGGATTGACCCAATTACACTATTTGCTAATGACTTTATAGCTAAGGCTAGTACTTTAAAATCAGACGAAGCAAAGGCTTCAGCTATGGAACATGCTATAAAGCATACAATAAATATCATGTCTAAAGAGAACCCAGTATATTATGAAACTCTATTAGAAAAGCTGCAAAAGATTTTGAATGAAACAGCAAACGATTGGGTAGAAAGAAAGAAGAGGCTTGAAGAGTTTATTGATAATGAGGTTGAAAATGGTCCATCTAATGAAGCTAATAACTTAGGTTTAGATGAAAAAGAATTTGCGTTCTTTGAAGCTGTTAAAAAGTATTTAGAAGAAGATGAAGCTGAAGAAATAACTAAGGATTCAGTAGTTAAGGAAGCTACTGTAGATTATGTATGCAATGAAACCTTAGAATTATCAAAGGAGATTGCTAAAGATGTTAAGGAAGCAGTTCAAAACAACTATGTTATAGATTGGGTTACAAACCAAAGTAAAACTAATGATATCCAAAGGGTAATAAAGCTTATGCTTATTAGAAAACATGCTAGGAAATTGCCAAAGGATGTTAGAGAGAAAATAATGGAGCCTTTATTAAACTTAGCAAAGATACATTTTAGGGAATTAAACTAAATAGCTATAAATATTTATTTTGAGGGATACAGGGGGATAAAAATGAAGGAAATAATTAAAAGTATTATAAGAAAGGTTTA
>DALZNT010000110.1:0-11108 GCA_032005505.1 Clostridium sp.
ATCATTGTTTTTTCATTAGAATTAAAGCTGTTAGAAATAAGATTAAGCGTCTCTTCTTCACTGAAGATATATACGTAATTATTGGCTTCTATTTGCCCCTTTATATATTTATATATATTCATTGTAAAATGATCTTCACCATAATAATAAAAGCATATATTTTTATCACAATATTTATCCATAATTATTTCCTCCTTATATCGCAATATAATATATTCGTCCTATGTAAAATATTACCTTTTTTTATTTTGATTTTTCTTTCCATTCAGTGAAATTTAATTTATTAGGACTAATATTACTAACTAATTTGGAAAGTTATCCAAAGTAATATAACTTTTAATATGGAATTGTGCTATACTATGTGATATAAATAAAAAGGTAGAATTATATAAATAAACAAGTAACTATTGATATATTGAATATGATTTTTAGATATTGTAAAATATTCATATGTGATTGTTCACACCAAGGAGGATTAGCAATGTGCGGATTTGTAACATTTTTTAGCAACTCTTCTATTTTAGAAGAAAATAAAGAAGCTCTTAGAGACATGAGAAGAATAATAAAACATAGAGGTCCAACTCAAGATGGAGAATATATGGATGATCATGTTTATCTTGGCTTTAAAAGATTAAGTATTCTAGATTTAGCAAATGGAATACAACCTTATTCATATAAAGATGAGTATGAAATTGTTTTTAATGGTGAGATATATAACTATATATCTTTACGTAACGAACTAATAAAAGAAGGCTACGAGTTTACTACTAAATCAGAGGTAGAGGTTATTGCTACCCTTTATAGTAAATTAGGAGACAAATTTGTAGAGAAGCTTAGAGGTATGTTCTCTTTTATCATTTGGGATAGAAAGAAAAATACTCTTTTAGGTGGAAGAGATCCATTTGGAATTAAACCTTTCTACTATATTGAAAATGAGACTGGCTTATATATAGCATCAGAACTTAAAAGTTTCCATATGAATCCTGATAGTACTTATACAGAGATAGATGAAGAAGCTTTACATAATTATCTTACATTCCAGTTTGTACCTGAGCCAAAAACTTTACTTAAAGATGTTAAAGTTCTAAAACCAGGTCACACTATAAAAAAAGAATTAGGTAAAAAACATGAAATAGACTGTTATTACTCAATAAAGTTTAATCCAACTCCAGGACACAAAGATGAGAAGATGGAAGAAATTCGTAAAGTAATGGAAGATTCAGTTGCTCTTCACATGCAATCTGAAGTTCCAATTGCATCTTTCCTATCTGGAGGAATAGACTCTACTGTAGTAACTGCTCTTGCTAAAAAGCATATGCCTGACTTAAAAACATTTACTATAGGTTTTGAAAGAGCTGGATATAGCGAAATAGATTTAGCGAAAGAATCTGCAGATAAGCTTGGGCTTGAAAATATCAGTAAGATTATATCTCACGAAGAGTTTGCTAATGAGTTACCAAAGATCATTTGGCATATGGATGAACCCGTAGCAGATCCTGCAGCAATTCCATTATACTTTATTGCAAAAGAAGCTGCTAAGCACGTTACAGTTATTTTGTCAGGTGAAGGTGCTGATGAAGTCTTCGGTGGATATACAATATATCATGAGCCAAACTCTTTAAAAATGTTTGATTATGTACCTGGATTTATGAAAAAAGCTTTAAAATCTGGAGCTTCACTAGTACCACAAGGTACAAGAGGAAAAAGCTTTATCGAAAGAGGCTGTACTCCTATGAGAGAAAGATACGTAGGAAATGCTAAAATCTTTACTGACTTAGAGAAGCCTGAAATCTTAAATAAATTTGATTCAAAGTATACTATAAAAAGTGCAATGAATGATATTTATGATAGAGCAGAACCTTATGATCCAATTACAAAAATGCAATTTGTAGACTTTAACACATGGCTTACAGGAGATATCCTTGTAAAGGCTGATAGAATGACTATGGCTCACTCTTTAGAGCTTAGAGTTCCTTTCCTTGATAAGGAAGTATTCAGAGTAGCTTCTAAGCTTACTCCAGATGAAAAAATCAATGGACATGTAACTAAATATCTTTTAAGAGAGTCATTTAAGTCCGAATTACCTTTCTTAAGTGCATTAGATAGAAAGAAACTTGGATATCCAGTGCCAGTTAGACTATGGTTAAAAGATGAACTTTATGATTGGGCTATGAACATAATAAAAGATAGTAATGCTGATGAATATATAAATAAAGACGCTGCTATGAAGTTAGTTGAAGACCATAGAAAAGGTCCATTTGACTTAAGCAGAAAGATTTGGACTATACTTATATTCCTAATCTGGCATAAAATATATATTGAGAAAGTTACTCCGTTTTTAGATTTAGAAGAACAGAAATAAAATTAAAGGGTTATGTCAAATTTTTTATTTGACATAACCCTTTTTATAGCAATAAATGAGTATTTTAAACCACTTCAATATTATTTTCTTTCAGCCAACTAAGTAAATATTTCTTTAAATAGCTTTCTCTAAAATCATAATAGTCATCCAATCTATTATGATTAACTAAGATTTTACTGAAGGATAAAAAAGGATTTGAAAAATCAATCTTACTTGATATTTTCTCTTTTTCATCTGTAGGTAATGTTTCTAAAAAACTTTTCATACCCTCAGTAAGCATTTTCTCGTCAATGATAGGTATATATAGATAGCTGTCATTATAATTCATAACAATATTTTCAGCCTCTTTAGCTAATTCACGTTCCCAGCTTTCTAAAGAATCAAACTTTGATTCATCTTTTAAAGCTGAAATAATCCCCTGAGGAATATATGAAAATTCTCCATCATTTAGATTAATATAACATTCCCCTTCTCCTCTAGTCTCTATAAGACTAAGCTCTAAAAGCAAATCTAAATCTATGTGTAATTCACTCATTAATATTTCACCTACCTTAATTATTTATAATGTTATTATAACATAATATTATTTTTTAGTAATATATATTCCAATAAATTGTATATTTTGATACTAAATATATATTATTTAGTATCTACTAATACTAGGTGTTTTAACCTAGGCTATATCCATCTTGCTTTGCTTAATATTTTGCAATAAAGAATATAAATGTCTAATTTATTTCCTTTATTTTGTCATATAAAAAGGAACCTGAAAATCAGGTTCCTAAAATTTTATTATTTATTTCCTTTTAATATCTCTCCAATAGCCGCTATACTTCCGAGAGAAGATAGTGTTTCATTTGGTAATATAAGCTTGTTAGCAGGACTATTAGCCATTTCTTTAAGAGCTTCAACTTGTTTAAGTGCTATAACAGTTTCATTTGTGCCTGACTCTATAATAGCTGTATTAACTCTTCTAATAGCGTCTGATTCAGCCATAGATATTTGCTCTATAGCTTTTGCTTTACCTTCAGCTTCAAGTAATTGAGATTCCTTTAATCCTTCTGCTCTTCTGATATTAGCTTCTTTCTCAGCTTCTGCAGCAAGAATTTGACTTCTCTTTTCTCCTTCTGCCTTTTCAATTTGAGATTGTCTTTGACCTTCAGCTTCAAGAATTGTAGCTCTCTTACTTCTTTCAGCCTTCATTTGCTTCTCCATAGCTTGTTGTATTTCACTTGGAGGTACAATATTTTTTATTTCTACTGATAAAAGTTTAATTCCATAAGCATCAGTAACATTATCTACTATTTGAAGTAATTTAGAGTTTATTAAATCTCTACCTGCTAATACATCATCTAGAGACATATCTCCTATGATATTTCTCATATTTGTTATAGTTGAATACATAATACCTTGAACATAATTTTCTATGTTATATACAGCATCCTTAGCACTTAATACCTGATAGAAAATAACATTATCTACAGATATATTAACGTTATCTTTTGTAATAACATTTTGAGGTTGTATATCTAAAATTTGTTGTTTTACAGATACCTTCCTTCTAATAAAATCAACAAAAGGTATTGTTATATGCCAACCTGGCTCTAATACCTTATAGAATTGACCAAATCTCTCCATAACATAGTTGTATCCTGTGTTTACAACCTTTACTGATGATATAAGTATAACCAGTACTAAAACCAGGACTACAATGAAACCAATGACTGCGCCCATTTAAACCACTCCCCTTTTTACTATTAATTTATTTTCAGAAATACTTATTATTGTATAAACATCTCCAAAATTAATAACTTCCCCAACATTTTTTGCTGTCCAATATACTTCGTTAACTTTAATTCTACATTCACTACTTTTAGCTAATGTAAAATCAGCTGTAAACTGTTTCCCCTCATACTTTCCAACTAAAAGCTTCTCCTGAGGAAGATTCTTAATTATATATTTCTTAGAAATCTTAAGTCCATATATTATTGCAATCGTTCCAAGGATTAAGGCAATCCATAATTGACCAGTAAAGCCAATAAAGAAACCGGCTATAAAAGCTGGAAGAAATCCTATTGCGAGCCAGGAAAATGTAAAGCTGCTAGTAGTTATATCAATAACTATGACAAATATTGTTAAAGCAAACCAAATCCAATTTAACCCCATAATATTCTCCTTTCATAAACATATATTTTATATACTATGTTTATTTAATTATACCACATAATAGGACATTTCCATAAAATTTCATTTAAATAATTTAGGATTATTCTTTTATATTATTGACCCAAGTAGCTATATCTTTTATAACATCCTTATCAACTTCGCCTTTACTTGTGTAATCATTAGTCGAGGGCTTCTTACTTCCCTTCATAAATATATGAGATAGTTTACTGTAGCTCTTAAAGCTAAAGTTTTCTTTGGAACTTAAATCATCTTTGTAAAGATGATAATTATCCATAGGTATTTGATAGTCTCTTTCGCCTTGAAGTACTAACGTTGGCTTTTCTATAGTCCTCCACTCTTTAAGTCCATCATAATTATTAAGGAAATTCCAATAGTTTTGACCTATTCCTAAAATTAAAGAGTCACTTATTACTTCACCTTTATTAAGCTTCTTCACTAATTCATAGCCGAGATTAAATTCATCAAGCATAACTTGTTCCTCTTCAGAAATTTCATCATCATAATTTGCTAAGTATTCATATTGGTACTTCATTAAATCTTCAAAAGGCATTCCTATAGTTCCTGCTAATGATATTCCACCCTTAAGTGATGGTTCCTTATCATATATATATGGTAATAAATATCCAGATATACTATGACCTAATACAAAAATATTCTTATTATCTATCTCTTCTCTTGACTTTAAATAAAAAACTGCAGATAAAAAATCGTCTACTATTTCATCATCAACCGACATATCACTAATTTCTTCTTCAGTAAGATTTGTGCCATAGGTATAAGTTCTTTTATCATATCTTAGAACAGCGACCCCTTGAGTCGCTAGCCCTTCTGCAATATCTCTAAAGGGTTTATTAAGTCCATAGATTGTTTCATCTCTATCACTGCTTCCGGACCCTTGTAACATAACTACAACCGGTACTTTGCCCTCTACATTTTTAGGTAAAAGCAATGTTCCATTTAATTTATATTCTCCACTATCAAAGGATACCGCTTCACCACTATATGTTTTAGTGTCTACTTTTTCTCCATCAATGGTAGACTCTTGAAGTGAGTACCCCTCCACCTGTTTTCCATCCTCACTAAAGGATATTCTCACATCATAACTTTCCTTTTCAAAAACAGTATAAGCTAAAATCGTCTTGTATCCTGATTCTAGAACTAATCTTAAATCACTAAAGGATTCTACAGCTCCTAATTGTTTTTTTAAAGATTTGTTTTGATCAGAAATAACCTCCTTATCTACTGAAGCTTTAAAATTATCGGAGCCCATGGCATAGATACCATTGCTATTATAATCTTTAAAAAAATTCATAAAGGTTGTTGCATTTTCTTTAATATCATCACTAACCTCCACAGTAACATCCACGGTTAAATCTTCATTATTAGAAGAAATCCTTGAGCATCCAGCAAAACTTAAGCTAAGACTAACTGCTATAAGTGTCGCAATAAATTTATTCTTTTTCTTCATTTAAGTACCTCCACTCTTTTAATTATTTTTACTCTATAAGCTAATAACACACTCATAAATTAACTATAATTGAAATATATACTATTTGCTTAAATTTTTCAATGCGATTAAAGATTAAATATATATTAATTACATAGTAATACTAGTATCTATCAAAGATTTTACATATACTGATTTAGTGATATAATGAAAGTACTTTATTAAGCAGTCTTGAGGAGGAAACGAAATGGAATTACACATCTTTATTAATGGTAAAAAGGAACCTGAAGTTTTTAGTGGTGATAGAATCGATGTCCTAGATTTTGAAATGGGCGGCATTAAATATAAACAAATTAGATACTTTAGAAAAGGAATTAGTAAAAGCCAATTAGTAGAAGCAAATTTAGTAAAAAGAATAGTTGAAAAATAAGCAGTAGGTAACTAGCCTACTGCTTATTTTAAATTTTAATTGTATTTATGATATTACCTTCAAAATCTTTGATAGTAAATATATTTCCATCTAAAACTCCATAACTATGTGGATTACCTTCTTTAGGGTAAGATATTGAACCCGGATTTATAATCTTAACTCCATCCTTAATAATACTGTTGAGAATATGTGTATGTCCATGAATTAATACATCCCCCGCTGAAAGTTTTGGCATATTATTCTCATTAAATATATGTCCGTGAGTTATAAAAAGCCTTTTTCCTTCAACAAATATTATGGAGTAATCAGCCATACAAGGAAAGTCTAGAAGCATCTGGTCTACTTCTGCTTCACAGTTACCGCGTACTGCTACTATTTTATTATTTATACTATTTAAAAGTTCAATCACACCTTGAGGATTATATTCTTCAGGCAGCGGGTTTCTTGGTCCATGATACAGTATATCACCAAGAATAACTAAGTTAGTCCCCTTCTCTTCCTCAAAAGCCTTTAATGCCATTTTTGTATATTTAAGTGACCCATGAATATCTGATATAAATACTAACTTCATATATATCCTCCTAGATAAAATATTATACTCAATATTTTATCCTCTTTATTAGAATTGTCAAATATAGCACAAATTCCATTGACTGAAAATTTTTTAAGCTCTATAATTTAGGTATATGGTAGGAGGGATATATATGGTTATAAAGGTATGTGTAGGTAGTGCTTGTTACATAAGAGGGTCTCACACGATAATTAACAAGCTAAAGGAATTGATTGCAAAAAACAACTTGGAAGAAAAGGTGGAGTTAAAAGCTACTTTTTGCATCGGTCACTGTAATAAAGCTGTTTGTGTAACGGTAGATGATGATATTTATGCAGTTAGTGAAGCCAATATCGATGATTTTTTTGAGGAAGCAGTAATTGAGAAGGTGAAAACATGCAAGTAATGGACTTTTCTTCGGCAAACTGTAAAAATTGCTATAAGTGCGTGAGAACGTGTACTGTAAAAGCAATTAAGGTTCTAGATGATCAAGCCAGGATTCAAGAGAATAAATGTATCTCTTGTGGACATTGCTTAGTTGTATGTCCTCAAAATGCTCGTCACGTACTATCTGATATGGACAATGTAAGAGAAGCAATAAAAGAAAACAAAACCATAGTAGCTCAATTAGCTCCTGCATATAAAGGCGTATTTGAACATCCTGAAAAACTTATCAAAGCTTTAAGAAATATTGGATTTTCATATATTGAAGAGGTATCTATAGGAGCTGAACTAGTAAGTAAAGAATATGAAAAAATAATAGAGCATAGTAATTCTGATAAATTTATTACTAGTTGCTGTCCGTCAGTGGTAATGCTAATTGAAAAATATTATCCAGAACTAATACCAATAATTCTCCCTGTTTCATCTCCAATGATTGCACATGGAAAAAGTATTAAAGCAAGATATGATAATGCCTATACAGTATTTATCGGACCATGTATATCTAAAAAGGCTGAAGCCTTATCTGAATATAACTCAGGTATAATTGATGCAGTTCTTACATTTGATGAAATTAAAGAACTCTTAATAGACAAAGCAATTGATTATGAAACTGTAGAGGCTGATAGACCAGATTTCGAAGGTACTACAAGAGGAAGTCAGTACCCTGTAGTTGGAGGTATTTTAAATGCTTTAAAACCTACCCTTGATAAAAAAGATTTGGATTTAATTGGAATACATGGCCTTGATAATTGCATAAACATCCTTGAGGAATTAAAATCAGGAAATATCAATGGGATATGTGTAGAACTAAGCGCTTGCAATGAAAGCTGTCTTGGCGGACCAGGAGTTTTACTAAATAATGAATCTATTTATTCAAGATTAAAGAGAATCCAAGGTTATTTAAAAAATGATAATGGAATCAAAAATCTAATAGATATGAATAAATATGAACTAGATTTGCATAGGGTATATAGAGATAAGAAAATTCCCTTGATTGACCCTTCTGAAGATGAAATTAAAGGCATATTAAGAGAAATGGGCAAATATGCTAAAGAGGATGAATTAAATTGTGGTGGCTGTGGATACAATACATGTAGAGAAAAGTCAATTGCAGTATATAATGGTATGTCTCAAGTTGAAATGTGCATACCATACATGAGATCTTTAGCTGAAAATATGAATAATGAAATATTCACTAACTCCCCTAATGCTATTATTTTTGTAGATAATAATTTGAACATTAGAAACATTAATCCTTCAGGAATAAGGACATTTTTAAAGGACAAGCCTAACAATATCATAGGATTACCTATTAATGACCTCCTTCCAGATGAAGACTTTAAAAAAGTATTCGAAACTAAGAAAAATGTTGTAAGAGCAAAGATTTATTATGAGGGCTTAAATTTCTATGGTTACAAAAGTATAATATATATAAAAAATGATGATTCACTTCTAGTAACTTTTACAGATATTACTGATGAAGAGAATCGTAAGTTGGAGTTAACTCAGGTTAAAACTCATGCCCTGGACGTAACTCAAACTATTATTAACAAACAAATGAGAGTTGCTCAAGAAATTGCTAGCCTTTTAGGTGAGACCACTGCTGAAACAAAGGTGGCTATTTTAGAACTGAAAAAAGTATTGGAAAAGGAAATTTGATTAGTATGAGAAAGTATTATTTAGATATTACCAATATGAGTATGAATAAATATGGTGAAGAGCTATGTGGTGATAATGTTGAAATTGTAAAAATTCCAGATGGTATGTTAATCGTAATGTCAGATGGTCTTGGTAGTGGTGTTAAAGCGAATATCTTAGGTACACTTACCTCTAAAATTGCTATTACCATGCTTAAAGAAGGAGCAACTATAGATGAAACTATAGATACAATTATTAATACACTTCCAGAATGCCAAGTTAGAAAACTGGCCTACTCCACCTTTACTATCGTTAAGATTAAAAATGATGGAGAAGTATACATGGTTGAATATGATAATCCGCCTGTATTTTTATTTAGAAGTAATCGCAGCAGCCATATAGAAAAAGTTAAAAGAATCGTAAACGGAAAAATAATTCTTGAAAGTAGTTTTTATATGTGTGAGGATGATACACTAGTGGTTATTAGTGATGGTGTAGTTCATGCTGGTGTTGGTGGACTTTTAAATTTAGGCTGGGAGTTACCACATATAGATAGATATCTCACTAACCTACTTCAAAGAGAAAATACCTCAAGGAATATTTGTGGTCAATTAGTTTCAACCTGTAAAGATCTCTACGATGGTAAACCTGGAGATGATACTACTGTTGTAGTACTAAAGCTTCATAAAGAAAAATCAATTTCTTTATTTATTGGACCACCAAAACATAAAATTGATGATTCAACTCTCATAAATCTAGTGAAAGCCATTCCAGGTAAGAAAATTGTTTGTGGAGGAACTACATCTAATATTATAGCTAAGGGATTAAAAACAACAATAGAGATGGATTTTGATAATTACACTGTAGATGTGCCACCATCAGGATGTATGTCTGGTGTTGATTTAGTTACAGAAGGTCTTTTAACCCTAAGTAAAGTAAAGGATATTCTAACTGATTACATAAATAAAACTAAAACTTCTTCTGCAATTCCTTCAATAAATGGAAATGATGGTGCAAGTAAAATTGCTTCAATCCTTATAAATGAAGGTACTGAAATTAATTTCTATGTTGGAGAAGCAATAAATCCAGCCCATGAAGACTCATCTTACCCTCAACAATTTAACTTAAAAATGCAAATAATTAAAGATTTAATGAAATTGCTTGAGGAGCTAAATAAACAAGTAACTGTTAATTATTTATAATCATTTATGTGAAAAGGTATTAAGTTTATTGAGTAAAACTCATAAACTTAATACCTTTTTCATTTTGTTAAATTATTTATGAAGATGACTTTTCGAAATTTGAAATAACACTATATCCTACCCAAATAATTATGCCTATAATAATACAACCTAGAATTATTAGACCTCCACAAAGAGCAAAGAATTCCTCAGGTAGTATATTTATTATTGGATCTGTTAAAGGATCAAATAGCCATTTATCATTATTAAAAAATATCTTATGGAAAGTAGTAAAGAAAAAATTAAAATTTGTACTTACAATTAAAGCCGCAGCTAACGGAACTATTGCAAGTGAAATTCCAAGATTTCTTATAGGTTTGAAATTTCTATATGCCCTATGATAGATACTAAATAAAATAGCTAAAATAACAATTAATGCCACAATAGCATATTTAGCTATATCAAAAAGATTCCTTACCTCTTCAAAATGAATTGCACCATCTTTAGAATATTCTAGAGATGGAAGTTCAAACTCCTCATTTTTATTATCCCCTAAAATATAATCTACAACATAAGAGTAATTTTCAACCATTTCATCTTGAGACATATCTATATTTCTCATTAAATCAAATTTTTCAATACTGTAATTATAAAGACTTTTAGCTTTAGTTATACCTAATGTTGATAATAGTAGTACAAGCAAAAGACCTAATACTACTATAAGTCCCGAAATTATATTTTTTTTCATCATACCCCCTCCTCACCTACCATTATTACAAAAAAGTATACTATATACAATAAGATTGATATATAATATTTAGTCGACATTAAAACAACAAATGAATTTTTATAATATAAATATGATAAAA
>DALZNT010000111.1:0-11074 GCA_032005505.1 Clostridium sp.
TATATACTTTAGTAACTCTATTTATTTTCATTAATATACTAACTTAATGACATTGATATAATAACTGCCTCTTTTAGCGGTTATTCTCACTTCAATGTCTGAGTCTGGTTCATTAGAATAAAAATATAGGTGACAATTAACAAAAGAAAGCAAAGTAAAACCTAAAATAACTAGCGTTAAATAAGTTTTAAACTTTGCTTTAAGTAAAATTATTATATAAATTATTAGCCACACTAGGGCTATTGTAATTCCCATATAGCTATTAGCAAAATATATAATTGAACCTGCTAAAAGCCCCATATAAAGCTGAATCATCGGCCTATCCATAAACATCACCCTTAGGGATTATTGCCAATGACTTAAGTAATAATTCAGCTAGAATTACATTATCTTATACATATCTACACTAAATCTATTGTAATTCCCATCTTTAACTGCTCCTTAAGTTGAGCTTTTAAAGATTCAACTACTGCATCTATGTCCGCTTCACACCTAATTACTTTATTTTCATTTACTAATTCACTTAAGGATAAAGCCCTTGTTAATTCTTCAGCTTTACTTTCTGCTTTACCTTGAGATTTACAATCAGCCTTATATTTAGCTTTAACTTCATCTTCAGATTTCCCCTCTGACCTTATAATTTTTATCCATTTTAGCTTAGCTCTATCCACTAACTTATCCATAGATGCAAGTTTTAAAAGACTACATGCTGAGGCATTTTTTTCATTTAAATAATCAAATTCACTTATTATCTGTTCTTCGAATTCCATCTTAAATTCATAGCTTTCCAGTTCTTCTAGAACCTCCATCTTGCTCTTTTCAATATAATCCTTCATTGGTACTCGCTCAGCATCTACTACAGATATAACCTTGCTACTATATTCATTTATTAGCTCAGGAATAGCTTGAATATCATTAAAAGGTTTAGCTTTACCTACTATTAAAGCTATTTTCCCAATAACATCTTTAATCTCCACCTCATCCATGAAGTCCTTATTATCCTCATGCTCACGTAAAGTTTCTAGTGCCCTATCAAAGATTATTCTCTGCTCACCTTTTTCAAAGACATTAACTTTTCCGTTGTTCTTCTTAAAGAAGAAGCTCTTAATATTATCTATATCATCCACATAATCTAAAAACTCATCTTCAAAAGCATAAATTTCTTTAAAGCATCTCAATGTATCGTCAACTTCTTCAATTTGTTCAAATAGTTTCTTCCCTGACTTCAAAACTTCTTCTCCAGGATAAGGCCTATCATCATTATATTTAGCCAGCATCTCATTAATTTCAATAAGTTCACCTTTGCAAAGCCTCTTAAAGGTCTCCATCATCTCGTCTTCATCCTTGGGCAAAACTGAAGAATTAAACAGATGTTTAGTTAGGTCTTCTACAGCTTCAATATACTTTGAATTTACTTTTTCCTTCCGCTTTAAAGTTACTTTATCCATATACTCTCGATTTGTGACATACTCAACTATGTTTACATTATTGAAGCTTAAAGATTTACCATCTAAAACTGCTTTAATCTGTTTAGTTATAAATAGCTCAATAATTATCCCTTGAATGTCAATTTTCTTCCACCCATATGGTAATTTAGAGAATTTAGATATAACACTCCAGACCGTTATCTGAAGGTTTCTTCGATTACTACCTTCAATATGGCTCCTTACTTCATCAATAGCAAGACCATTAGACTCCTCTAAAAATGAGGGATCATTTTTGCCACTATTAACGATATTGTATAAGTCCTCAGTATTATTTTTAAACGCCTTAATATAATTCAACTTAAAATACTCAGAATTTATTAAGGTTCTCAAACTTTCATTTACTCTCTCCACACCATTTTTTTCATTTATTTCTAAAAAGCCTCCTGCTGCATAAATATCAGCACTTCTTAGAGCATCATCTATTAAAATCTTCGCTCTAGCAAGACTTCCTTCTCTTTCTTCATTCTTCTTTTCTTTAATTTCTTTAATAGCTTCCGTTGAATTTGTGCTACCTTTAGTTCTTAAATAACCGTCTATCTTCAATAGGTTCTCTATCTCCTCTAGATATCCATGGTTATTTGAAATATCTACAATAACACTATTCTCAATGGTAGATAGTCTCTTTAATTCACTGGTTCTATCACCATTTAAATCAAAGTTAGAAGTTATAATAACCATTCCTATTTCACTTTTTTTTATACCTATCTTTCTATTATCCACAGCCTTATTAAAGTTAAATTTATATACAGGAGAGTAATTAAACCTTGACTCACCATAAATATCTTCAAAAATGATTTCTCCAACCTTTTCACTAATTTGGTCAGTATTTACAGAAATATTTTTTATTTCTTTATTTACACTTTGCTCATCATTCGTAAGAAAGCTATATTCATCCCCATTTCTTTGGACAAGATTTTCCTTTACTAACTTATTCAAAGCTTCTTGAACATTTTCCTTAATTTCTTTTTTAGATCCATTCAAGCTATCAACTAAAAGTGTTGAAATATTATCCAGGTTAGCTTCAAAGCCCTTTACATACTTAACTAAGAATAGCACCTTTAATACTTTAAGGTCATAGCTATTCAAGCTTTTATTATTCTCTGCACCAATTATCACCTCTGTAATTGATGAATCTAGAAATGTCTCAATAGTTTTATAAAAAGCTGAGAAAGGAATTAACGTATTAGTATCCTTATTCATGTACTCAACGGCTACCTGCTGATATGCTTCAAGCAAGCTTCTCTCTCCCTGAGATAAACTTCTCCCAGATGCTCCATGCTCCCTTATCCCCTTAAATGTATCTTTAAGTAAACTAAACTGATAAGGAATGAATGGATAACTCTCTACAAAGTCTTCACTACTTTCATATAATTTCATCTCACTATCACTAGAAAAAGTTAAAATGTTCTTTATTACAGATTCCTTTTCTTTGTAAATTTCCCTTAGATGATTCTCTGCTTTCTTGTTTTTCCTTAAAATACGTTTCTTAATTACTTCATCCACGTTAGCTGAAGATAAGGACAATCTAGTATTAAATCTCCCTTGAATCTTAGAAAAATCCTTACTATTTTCCTTGGTAAACTCATCTAATCCATCTTGAGACGTTACTATAACCCAGCACTTTCCAAAACATTTCGTTCCCAAATCTTCTACTATAGTCTGTAGATTGAGCATAAGCTGACCATTGTCTCCAATATATTGACCAATTTCATCTACAAGAAATACTACATGATGATTTTTCCCTTTTGACTCATTGTATTCATTAACCCTAACTGCAAATTTATCAACACTTAGAGAATAATTATGTTCACATTTTTCATACCAATTTCTAGCAGTATCCTCACTCATTTTTGTAGTCTTAGCCAAAGCTTTAATAATAGAGTCTTCTTCATAATAAAAATCATCTCGACCATCTATCCAGCTTTTTCCTGATATATCCTCAAAGGCTGTTCTAAAATTCTCATAAACCCCATCCTTAACCATTTGTCTCTCTAAATCAGCTATCCATGGCATAGAACCAGAGAATCCCTGCATTTCATTGAAGGACCTATTAAACACGTTAACTATGGTATCTTTATCATAGCTCAAGTTTGACTCAGCCTTAGAGTCTATATTAAATAAAATCACATCAGTAGATGCCTTCTTTGCTTCCTCCATATTGTGAAGAGTAGTTTCCTTTAATCCTTTATCCTTAAAATAGCTGATTGCTTTTTTTCTACCTATTTTTCTATTTTCTAAAAGGTAGGATATTATTTTTAAAAAGTGGGACTTACCACTTCCAAAGAAACCAGAAATCCAAACGGCATTTTTATCTGTAACCCCAGTAATTCCATTTTTATAAGCTTCAAAGAAGTTATCCATATGATTTTTAAGTTCTCTCGTAACAACGTACTCCTCAAGCTCCTGCTTTATATTTTCTTCATCACTTTGACCTACCTTAATAACACCTTTAATATCTCTATCTATCTTTTTAAGAAATATTGATTTTAATTTCATATTCATTGTTGTCCCCCTGTAACCTTAGTATCTATCTACTAGCTAAAAGGCTCTATAGTAATTCTCGTTTTGCATTCAATAAGAGAGCACAGAAATGCTCTGCTTTCATAATTTCTATCTATATATCTGAAAGTCGATGCTCCATTTTTATTATAATATTATATCATAAATAGCGAAATCCATGTCGAAATAAAAAATATACCTACTCGTCTCCTGAGTAAGTATATTCATACTACATTAAATAATTTCACCTTTTTACTCTCTCTATTCTTTCCCTAAACATCCACTTAACAATAGCAGCGCATATAAAAATATTTATTCCAACTATAGTAGCTCCACCAAGTACAATAGCAAATATATAACTTAAATTCACCTCATAGATAGTGTATTTGAAGTGGATGAACGAAATTTTATTGCGGAGATACCAGGTTCAAATATTAAAGCTTACAGCATGTACTTTTACAAACTTTAAGCTTTTTCTTTCCATCATATTAATAGTAAAAATAATAAAATTACAATACTCATGAAAATTAGCATTGCTTTAGCAAAGTTTTTTATATTTAAATTAATGTCTGCAAAAGCCATTATTAGAAGAGGAATAAAATTTACTAATGGAACTGCTACTAAAACAAAAATACAGACCCACTTTAAAACTGAAACCGTCTCCTCTTTACCTTTATTTCTTGAACCTGCTCCAATACGATAGTTATCCTCAATCACATAACTTCCTTGAAAATCAATTTGATTGTATCTCTTTATTTTCGCACTATCAATCCCATTAATTCCCTTATCCTTCATTCCCTCATCTCACTTTCCATATTTTGGTTATAGTTTATTATACACTATATTTACGTCATTTGTAATAAGAAAGCTTAAAGTCTGCATAACTACAAACTTTAAGCTTTTCCTATACTATATTACTTCATTATCTTCCGCAACGCCTTTAGCTGATATTTGAGCTAATATATCATCTCTTATCTTTTTAATATCAATACTCTCTTCAACCTTAATATCACTTTGATTAACTGTTAGCTTCTCACTTAATAAAAGCATTATTAAAGATTCAAAGGCATTAGTAGTTCCTCCGCCGTCTTTTCCACCTGCATTTACTACGGTCTTAGGAACTATATCAATCTTTCCTTCCTTAACTGCATTTGTGAATGAAGTCATTACATCACTTACAACTTTATATTGAGGTCCACCATAGGCATTTACTTGTTCTCTAGCTGCTATAGCCTTAGATATACCAACTCTAGCTTCCTTATCGGCATCTGCTTCTGCTGTAACCTTAATCTTAAATGCTTCTGCCTCAGATTGCTTTTTAACCTTATATGCTTCTGCCTCTGAAAGTTTTTGTATCTTCTCAGCATCTTGCTTAGCCTTCATAAGTTCTGCCTTACCTTGGTTTTCTTGAATCCTGATGTTAATATCTGATTCAGTTAAGGTTGTTTGCTGTTTAGCTACGGCTTCTGCTTCTCTTAATTCCTTTTCTTTTTCCGCAGCCTTTTGTTGAGTTTCATAGGTTTCTAACTGCTCTCTTGCTATCTGTCTGCTTCTAAGTTGAGTAAGGATAGTTTCTATATTATTGTCATTCTTTGAAGCTCCAGGAGTTCCAATCAATACCTCCTCAAGCTCTAAGTTATAATGATTAAACTTCCCTTTCATTTCTAAGGAACTTTGTGCCTGAATTTCATTTCTCTGCTGTATAAGTTCGATTAAAGTTTTAGTTTGTCCTATGTTTTTAAAATATGCTGAGATCATTGGGTCTAAGGTTTGATCTACTAACATTTTCACGTCACCAAAACGTTGAATCACTAGTGGTGCTTTTCTGTAGTCAATATGGAATACTACTGATAAAGGTAGACTTGGTTCAAAAGCATCCTTTGTTATTAAATTAACCTCTTTTAAATTCTCATCATACCTATGATTTCCAGTTTGGTTAGATATCCATTTTAAAATAACATTTGTTGTTGGAACCTGTATTATATTCCCTGCATAAATATTAAAAGCATATTTACCTGGCATTAAAGGTTCACTCCACACACCTCTGCAGCCTTTTGCTACTAATTCACCATGCTTATAATCTAACCCTGAATTATCCTCACCCTTAGTTCCAGTATAAGAAACTACAACACCAACAAAACCAATTGGTATAATCACTTTAGGAATGAATTCTACAGTCATAAATAATCTATTTGCAAAATAAGTACCATCAGCCAAGACTTGATACTGTCTTCCTCTAAATCCACCTGCTCTTAAAAAGGAATCTATATCTTGAAAGTTATTATGATAATTTGGTTCACTTGAGTTATCACCAACAGTAGGACAGATTATACTATCAGCCCCTAAGGATGGGCCATCATGTACAGTTACTATACCTACCAAATCACTATTTCCTTCAATTATAATTGGTCTGAAGCCTTTTCTTTCAGCTATTATTCTTGACATATTAGTTATATTTTCTTGCTCCATTTTATCCCCGATTTTTAAACAGTGTGTTTTATTTTCAGTTATAATTACAAAGGCAGCTAAATTGAATGCATAGGTTCCTTCTCTAATTATTCCACGCTGAGGACCTTTTTGACCACCATTTTCTAAAAATGATCTTACATCTTGGAAGTTATTACTTTCATGGACTACTTTACCTAAAGTTTGAGTAGGTTCTAAAGATTCTCCATCTCTAGCAAACACATATGCAATTTGCCCCTGAGGGACTGTTATTAGTGGAACTACATGAACTTTGTACATTAAAGGCGTTCTAAAATGAATACCTCCCCTTAGTAATTCTGGTAGATATCCTGCTTTACCAGATAAACTTATTATTTGTTGATCTAAACTTCCTGAAGTACTCCACCATTTTTCAACAATCCCAACCTTATCATTTGATATGATTCTAATACCAATAAGCCATAAAAGAATAATTACACCTACTACAGATGCAGCAACTATTATGATAGTTGATGAGAGATTGAACATATATTCATTGCCTCCAAAAAATATTTATATCCTATATATACTGTTTTTCAGGAAGTACTATGTGTGTTTTTATTAAATAATTTTCATATGCTCCCACCATAATAAACTTAAGAATAAAAATAAGACTTGAATCCTAGCAATACATTGGTATTACTAAATCTCAAGCCTTCATTTTGGCGGGAATATGTGAGAATCGAACTCACCCGTCGTGGTATTAGCACGGCAACTCGGTTTTGAAGACCGGCAGGCACACCAGCACCTATCTACTCCCATATTATTATTACAATACTTATTATAATATCCTATAAGTGTAAAATCAAGTATTGACTTTTGAAATAATTAAGAATTAAGAGTGTAGAATTATGGGGGAAACTCTCAGCGTTTCTAAGTTTCTTATCTTTTATAAGAATTCACTGTCTACTGAAAATAAGGGAAATTACCACAGGTAATTTCCCTCAAAGATAAAATAACCCCAAAACTCCTTGGAGTTTCGTCATTCATTCTACATACTAAATCCTAAATTCTAAATTAATAAAACTAAACAAAACGCTAAACCAATAAATCGAATTTAAAACAGAATTCTATCATTCTCAACTCTTCTAGTAAACTTTATGCTATCAAAATGCTCCAGTATTGCTACAACATATTTTCTGCTACTATCAAAGACTTCTCTTGCTGTGGACGCTGAAATGGAACCATTGTCAGTTATATATTTCACCACAATTTCCTTAGCTCTTTCATAATCATCTTTTAAAAGAGTACAGTCTTCGTTTAGCTTTATTAAGTCACCTTCATCTAGTAGTAAATCATAGACCATTTTAAAGGCTGTTTTATCCTTTTCTGTGGTCGCTATATCTACATACTTAGGTGGAGCATATTTAAACTTTTTATACTCTTCTAAGATTTTATTTTTCATTCTTTCCTGTTCCTTTGTTAAAACTACTTTAAAATCTTGAAGTGCTACAAATTTTTCACTTACCTTTATTGTTTTTCTTTCTTCTAGGATTGATAAAACCTCATCATAATTCTTTTGCTTTAACTTTTTACCAAAGATTTTATTTTTAGCTTCTTCCTTAGAGATTCCAATTTTTAAAGGATTCTTCTTGTGGAAATCCTCAAGTAGCTTTTTAAGTTCTTTAGCTCTGTCCTTTAAAAAGTCCTCATGTATGTATATTCCGCTTTCTGCAGCTCCTAGCCTTATTACTAGTTCACTATCCACTAAGCTTTGTAACTCTTCCTCTAGGTTCTCCATATTTTTTCCTAGAGCTTTTAAGATAGCTTTGGAATCAGCATACTCAGCACTTAAATTTTTAATGGTATTTTCTAAAATATTTGTGCTCTTGCCGCTTTCCTTTACCTTTAGCTCTTCTATATATTCCGCTTCAATCTTTTTAGATTTCTTAGCATTAGGTTCTATGATTATTCCTCCAGCTATTGTGGTCATAGGAGAATAACTTCTTAGAATATATCTATCATTTCTTTGAGCTGTAATAGGCTTTTCCAGTCTTAACTGCACATAGGCGCTTTGTCCTGGCTTTATTTCTTCACAGTCTAGAGGGATTACTCTGCATATAATTTCCTCGGTTCCATGATATAATCTAACTCTTTGTCTATTTACTATGGATTTCTCCATGGTTTTTATATGATATAGCTTACACTCTATAATAGATGATGGCTCCATTATGCCTTCTCTAGCTATAACATTTCCTCTTTCAATTTCAGCTACCTTTACATTTGCAAGGTTTATAGCACAACGCTGTCCTGCTTCTCCAACTTCACAAGGCATATCATGAATTCTTAAGCCCCTGACCTTTGTTGTAGTCTTTGATGGATAAATTTCAACAGTATCTCCAACAGAAACTCTTCCACTTATTATGGTTCCCGTAACTACAGTTCCAAAACCACTAATAGAGAAAACTCTATCTACAGGAAGTCTGAAGTGACCTTCTGTGTCCTTTGGCTCAACTTCTTCAGTTAGCTTTTCTATAGCCTTTATTAACTCTTCAAATCCCACCTTAGTTTTAGATGAAACTTCATGGATAGGCGCTCCCTCTAAGAAAGTTCCTTTAATCTCTTCTTTAATATCCTCAGTAATCATTTCAAGCCAGTCCGCATCTACTAAATCAGTTTTAGTTAAAACAACTATCCCCTTCTCTATTGAAAGAAGCTTTAAAATTTCAAGATGTTCTCTAGTTTGAGGCATTATCCCCTCATCTGCAGCTATAACTAGAAGTACTACATCTATACTGCTAATTCCAGCTAACATATTTTTTATAAACTTCTCATGTCCTGGTACATCTATTATTCCTGCACGTCTGCTAGAAGGTAAATCAAAGTAAGTAAATCCAAGATTTATTGATATTCCTCTAGATTTTTCTTCTTGAAGGGTATCTGTTTCTCTTCCTGTAAGTGCTTTAATTAGAGTAGTTTTACCGTGGTCTATATGTCCCGCTGTTCCAATTATTATATGTTTCATATGCAGTCTCTCCTTTCAAGCAAATACTTAGTTTTCTTCTAGGCTTCTAAAGCAATTTACTATTTCATCAAAATCTCTTCTAAATAAAGTTCTACCATCTAAAACTAGTTCATTATCATAGACTCTTGCAATAAGTGAGTTTTCTCCTAGTCTTAGTTTTCCCTCCATAGCTTGTGGTGAAAGTTTTGAGCTACTGACCTTTAAAACATAAGTTTTAATTTTCTCCGTTGGCATAGATCCTCCACCTACCATGGATTCACCCTTATCTATTGTAAAGGTAAACTCTTTTGTTTTACTTTGAAGTTTTCTTTTTAAGGTCATGCACTTCTGCTTAACATCTTCTACAGGCATTAAAATCATGTTCAGAGATGGAATGTTTTCTATGGCATCCTTCTCATCTATGTAATATTTTAAAGTTCCTTCTAGTGCTGCAAGAGTCATCTTATCTACTCTTAATGCTCTAGTTAATTGATTCTTCTTCATTCTATCAATATATTTTTTCTTTCCTACTATAATCCCAGCCTGTGGTCCTCCTAGCATTTTATCTCCGCTAAAAGTAACTACATCAACTCCCTTAGCAAGGCTCTCTTGAACTGTTGGCTCATAGGTAAATCCATATTTATTAAAATCAACAAGAACTCCGCTTCCTATATCCTCGATAACAGGAATATCATGCTCTTCTCCCAGTTTAACCATCTCTTCTAAACCTACAGCCTCTGTAAATCCCATAACTCTAAAGTTTGAGGTATGAACCTTTAGGAAAGCTCCTGTGCTTTCAGATATATTGTTCTCATAGTCATAAAGATGAGTTCTATTAGTAGTTCCAACTTCAATTAGCTTAGCTCCACTAAATTTCATAACATCAGGTATTCTAAAGGAACCTCCAATTTCTACGAGCTCTCCCCTAGAAACTATAACTTCCTTTTCTTTAACAAGGGTATCTAAAACCAGCATTATAGCCGCCGCATTATTATTCACTACCATGGCAGCCTCTGCTCCTGTAACTCTTTTAATGATATCCTCTATGTGAGAATATCTTGAGCCCCTCTTGCCTTCTTCAATATCATACTCCAAGTTATTATAATTAGCAGCTACATCTATCACATTCTCTATAGCCTTTTGTGATAATATAGAGCGTCCTAAGTTTGTATGTATTACGGTTCCTGTAGCATTTATCACCCTTCTAAGATGCATTTTATTCTTCTCATTTAAAAGGTGAATTGCAAGGTCTATAACTTGTTCCATTGTCAAGCTTTCTACAGAGCCCTTTAAAATTCCACTTCTATAAAATTCTATACTTTCCCTTAGACTCTCTAAGATTAGGGTTCTAGAGTTTTCTTCTATTAGTTTAGCAATAGTTTCATCCTTTAAAAGTTCATCTATCTTAGGTAATTTTCTTAGTAATTCCTTATTCATTTAACTTCCCCCATACTTCCTTATTAAAATTATAGTTTTAAAATATAGTATTATAAGTCTAGGTTTACCTAAGCATTATCATGCTTTATAAAATTTCAATCTACTTTTAGCTAAAACTTTTTGTCACCATTATATTTATCGCTATTATATTATTCAGCTTATTGTATTATTCCAATTATTATATTATTCAACTATTATCGGCACATTTCCTTCTTCTATGACT
>DALZNT010000112.1:0-10948 GCA_032005505.1 Clostridium sp.
GTTATAAGGAAAAAGTGACTTTAAGATATGTTATTTTACTAGAAATACTATATATAAACAATATAATAATGGTAAAATATATTTATAAGAAAGTTTGGTGAAAAAATGAACATATTTAAATCTTTTTTAAAGAGTATTCCATTACCAATATGGATTGAAGATATGGACGGTAAAATAGTATTTTTAAATAAAGCCTATGAGGAAGTTTATGCTATATCCTTTGAGAAAGTTAAAGGTAAAACTAATGAAGAAGTCTTACCTAAAGAAAAATATACTGTATATAACAGACAAATGATGAGGTGTATAGAGACTTCAAAGTTAGAAAGATTTGTAGAGACTGTTAAAGGTGCAGAAAGAGAATGTTATATGTTTCCAGTGAAAGATGATGATGGAAGAGTAAGCGGTGTAGCGGGTATCATAATTGATGTTACGGATGAACGAGAACAGCAACTAGAGCTACAGTATCAAAAAAATATTCTTAGGACTATTATTGACTCTTTACCAGAAGTAATATTTTATAAGGATAAAGATTGTAAGTATGTTGGATGTAATAAACAGTTTAAAGAATATTTTAGCCGTAAAGGTATAAATAACATAATGGGTAAAACTGACAGAGAAATTTGTTCAGATAAAGAGGCAGCAGAATTATACATAGAAGAAGATATAAAAGTAATGGAAAGTAAAGAATCTACATATTTAGAGAACTCCTATGTAGATAAAGAGGGAAATAGGAGAGTAGAAGAAAGTTTAAAGGTACCTGTGATTAATGAAAATGGTGAGCCGTGGGGTATAGTTGGGTTAGCTAGAAACATAACGGGGAGAAAATTATTAGAAGAAAAGCTGAGGTATTTAAGTTATACAGATAATTTAACAGGGCTTTATAATAGAACATACTTTGAGGAAAAGATAAATGAACTAGATAGTGAAGCGTATTTACCATTAGGAATAATAATGGGAGATGTAAATGGGCTTAAGCTTATAAATGATTCATTTGGTCATCTTGAAGGGGATAAACTTCTAAAGAAAATATCAGATGTCTTAAAGGGAGTATGTGAAGATAAAGGATTTGTCTTTAGATGGGGCGGAGATGAGTTTATGATTCTAGTACCCAATTGTGATGAAAAAGCTTGCGATGGTATAATTACACGGATTAAAAAAGAATGTAATGATAGAGAATATGAATATATAAAACTTAGTATTGCACTGGGTGGAGCAGTTAAACATTCTATTAAAGATGATAATTATAAGTTTATTAAAGAAGTCGAAGAAATGGTATATAGACAGAAGCTATTAGAGAGAAATAGTGTTACAAGTTCTATGCTGACATCTCTCCAAAAAAGTCTAGAGGCAAAGAATATGGAAACTGAAGAGCATGGAGAAAGAGTTGAAAAATATGCACTAAAGTTAGGGGAATTAGTAGGGTTAAGAATGTCAGAGTTAGACGAACTGAAAATCGTTGCTAGGCTTCATGATATTGGTAAAATTGCTATAGATGAAGATATACTTTTAAAGCAAGGTAAGCTTACTGATAAGGAATTCGAGATTATGAAGACTCATACAGAAAAGGGATATAGAATTATAAATGCTTCTAGCATGCTCGGCAATGCAGCTAAGTGTGTTCTAACTCATCATGAAAGATGGGACGGAAGCGGATATCCATTAGGTATATCTGAGGATGAAATTCCTGTAATATCGAGAATTGTAGCAATTACAGATGCCTACGATGTAATGACACATGATAGGATATATAAAAGTGCTATAAGTATTAATGAAGCAATTGAAGAATTAAGAAGATGTTCAGGAACCCAATTTGATCCACAATTAGTTGAACTATTTATTGATAATTTATGTGGAATATAAAATATATATTAAAGCTATAAAATCATGTAAAGCCATGGTTTTATAGCTTTTTATTATTTACATATTAGATATAATTCTAATCATTTAATAAATAATAATTAGAAAAGTATCTAATTGGTATTTACATTCATCTAATTAAATAATATACTATAAATAGAAGTAAATGTAATAAATAAAATTATATGGATATAAGAGGTGTTGATATGCAAACGGAATTAAATGAAAAGTTAAATGAGAAAAAAATTGGTTATAAAGACATATTCGGTGATAAAAATTTTTGCTTGTATATGGTAGGAAATTTAATTTCTAGGTTTGGTGACTCTATTGATACTATAGCGTATGGTTGGATGGTATATGCAATTACAGGGAGTACATCTCTTATGGCATTACTCTTTGGTGTTAATGCTATCCCCAATATTATATTTCAGCCTATAGCAGGAGTTTTTGTGGATTATAAGAAGAAAAAAACTGTAGTAGTAGCATGTAATATTGGTAGAGCATTAATAGTAACTTTAACAGCAGTAATGTTTATGTTGGGAATAATAAGAGCATATCATTTATTTATATTTACCTTTATTAATTCTACTTTTGAGTCATTTGAAACACCTGCTGGAGTTGCAGCCTATCCATTAATTGTTGAGAAAGAGAAATTTGCTTATGCTAGGTCTGTGCAGAGTACTTTAGCAAGAATTGTTGAGTTGATGGGACTAGCTGTAGCAGCTGGAATTATAGCTGTTATAGGTATAGGTGGAGGAATGCTGGTTAATGCTGCATCCTTTTATATCTGTGGATTTTTTATGATGATAGTAAAATTTAAACCTGAGGTATTAAAGAAGCAAGAGCTAAATTTAAAGGCATACTTTGAAGATTTAAAAGAAGGATTTGTGTATTTAAAGAGAATTAAGGTATTGATGTTTGTAGTTATATTTATGGCATTAGTAAATTTATTAATGATACCTCTAAATACCCTTGGCGTTGCTTATGTAAGTGAAGAGTTACTAAAGGGTCCGGAAGTTGTTGCAATGTTGAATTTTGCAATGACGATTGGAATGTTACTGGGGGGAGCAGTGTATCCAAAGCTTGCTGAGAGAGTAAAAGGCATAAAACTATTTATATGGTCTGGGGTAGTTTTGGGAATAGGATATTCTACAATGTTCTTTATGCCAATGATAAAAATGGATATTCCTTTGTATGCCACAATAAATGTAATAGGATTTTTAATGGGTGCAGGGGCTAGTTTGATGATGATGATATTAAATATAGCATTTATGACAAAAGTTGATCAGCAATACTTAGGTAGAGCTGCTGGGATAGTAAATTCCTTAGCATCTGCATCAACACCATTTGGAGCCTGCTTAGTAGGTGGCCTTTGCCTGTTTTTAAGTACATCGCAGCTCTTTTTAATATTTGGTATAGCAATGGTAGTTTTATTCTTTGTCCAAAGATATAATAAGAGTATGCAAGAACTTTAAGGGTAATCTAGCTTTTGAAGTTATACGATTAAAGTAAGGTGTGAGATATATGGGATTTATAGTTAGGGACAACGTAAGTATAGTTGATGAAACATGCAATACCCTTTATTTTATAGCAAATGAAGAAGAGAAGATGAAGGCTATGAAGGCGAGTTTTAGTAAGCATGGAATAGATGTTGAGAAATATATTAAAAAAGATATGAAAAACTTTTTTAAGTTTATTGAGAAATTTAAGTCAAAAAATAAAATGCCCTTAGAAATCTTAAAAAGATATTTTAAGGCTAGCGATAATGGGGATTCGGAATATATTGCAAAGATGTTTATGAAAAATTTGATTCCAGATGAGTTGACTATAAATAGGGGAAAACTTCTTGAGATGGATGAAGATAAGCTTAAGGAGCTTGTAATGAAAGAAATCTTGAGTAACCTTGATTATTTTCCTGAAGATTTCTCATTGGATGACGAATTAGAAAACGTAGATGTATCTAAAGAATTTATGCCATTTTTAATAAATAAGTGTACTTTGGACGGGGAGGTAAAGTGGTTTCTTACAATAATAGCTCAGGAACCAAAGATTTATTTAATAGAAATGATAGATATGATTATAGAATCTATAGATATTTTCAAGGAAACCTTTAAGGTCATGGAAAAAGATGTAGCAGATACCGTGAGTATGATAAAAAGTGAACTTGAAAAAAATGAAAAGTATATTGCGGGAATTACTGGAATAAAGGCTCTGGAAAACTGGGATAGAGATATGTATATCCAGCCTTCTATGATAAATTTTAATGGTGTATCATTTCAGTGTAGCAGAAGCTTTGTATTTGATATTCCAAGGAGAGATGATTTATATTTCGGATGGAAAATTCAAGAGCTAATAAATATATTTCAAGGAAATGATAAAGAGGGGGAAATCCTTAATGGCAGATTAAAGTGTTTAAGTGATAAAAGTAAATTTACTATACTTAAACTACTAAAGGAAAAGCCAATGTTTGGACAAGAAATTGCTATGGCACTTTCTCTTACAACAGCAACAGTATCCTATCATATGAATGCTCTTTTATGTGCAAAGCTTGTTTTCATAGAGAGAATAGAAAATAAAATATTTTACACTATAAATAGTGAGTGTGTAGATGAAATAGTAGAAGTTTTGAAAAAAGAACTTAAGTAAATAAAATAACTAAGATTGTTCACAAGATATCTAAGGGTATTATAGAATAGTCTTAGTTTTTTAACTTTAATATTTGTAAATTATGATATATAATTGTATAGATACGATAAAGTAATGAAGAATGGAGTGATATTATGGCAGTATTAGTAACTGGAGGAATGGGTTATATAGGAAGTCATACGGTAGTAGAGCTACAGACAATAGGTAAAGAGGTAGTAATTGTAGATAATCTATATAACAGTAAAGAATTAGTTAAGGATAGAATTAAAGCTATTACAGGAATAGAGCCAAAGTTTTATAACTGTGATGTCCTAGATAAAGAAAATATGGAAAAGATATTTGAGGAAAATGAAATAGACTCAGTAATTCACTTTGCAGGATATAAAGCAGTAGGTGAATCTGTAGCTAAACCTCTTGAATACTATCATAATAATATAGGAAGTACTCTTGTGCTTTTAGAAGTTATGAGAAAATTTGGAGTTAAAAATTTTGTATTTAGTTCATCTGCTACAGTTTATGGAGATGCTAAAATTATACCTATAACAGAGGATTCTCCACTTTCAGCAACAAATCCTTATGGTCAAACTAAACTTATGATAGAGAATATACTAAGAGATTTATATGTATCTGATAACACTTGGAACATAGCACTTTTAAGATATTTCAATCCAGTAGGAGCTCATAAGAGTGGAACTATAGGAGAAGACCCATGTGGAATTCCAAACAACTTAATGCCTTACATAACAAAGGTTGCTATTGGCGAACTTAAAGAGTTAAGTGTATTTGGAAGTGACTATAACACAGTAGATGGAACTGGAGTTAGAGATTATATCCATGTTGTAGATTTAGCTAAGGGACATTTAAAGGCACTTGATAAATTAAGCACAAATTCAGGACTTGTAACATATAACTTAGGAACAGGTAATGGATATAGTGTAATTCAAGTGGTTAGTGCTTTTGCGAAGGCTAGTGGAAGAGAAATTCCTTATAAAATAGTAGATAGAAGACCTGGAGATGTTGCAGCTTGCTATGCTGATCCAAAGCATGCAAATGAAGATTTAGGTTGGAAAGCTGAAAAGGGAATTGATGAAATGTGTGAAGACTCTTGGAGATGGCAAAGCAATAATCCAAAGGGATATAATGTTTAATAAATTTAAGTAAGAAATTGTGTAGATAAGTAGTGTTAATACTACTTATCTTTTTTTATATTCGATTATAGAATAAATAATATTAAACTATAAATCTGATGAAGGGTTAATTATTTAAAATAGATCTAGGTAATATAAATTGATATTCCTATGAGACATATATTAATAAACAAATAGAGAAACTATAGAGTTATGGATTAACTAGAGGATTTAGTATATAATATCTTTCAAAGATTCCTATATGAAAAGGAATGATAAACTTTAAAATTGATAGGTATATGGAAGATATACTATAGGAGAAATATATGGATTTAAATGAAGTAATGAAAGAATTAGAAGAACTAGGGTCAGAGCAAACAAAAAAGGTATTAATGAAGCATGGTATAAAAGAGCCATTATTGGGAGTAAAAATAACTGATATGAAAAAGTTAGTTAGATTAATAAAAAAGGATGATGCTTTAGTTAGAGAGGTTTATAACACTGGAGTATATGATGCTATGTATTTAGCTGGATTAGCTATAAATTCTAAAAGTGTTACAAGAGAGTTATTAGAACAGTGGCTTAATAAGACAAATTGTTCTACCATTGCAACTTATACCGTTGCATCAGTTGCGGCAGAAAGTAAGTTTGCCCTGGAACTTGCAAGAAAGTGGATAAAGTCAGATGAGGAAAAGGTATCAGCTTGTGGATGGAGTACATTTAGTAATTATATATCTATAACACCAGATGAAATCCTTGATTTAGAGGAAATAAATAATCTTCTTAGTGTTGTAGAGGCAAATATCCATGGAGAAAAGAACAAGGTTAAATATAATATGAATGGCTTTGTCATTAGTGTAGGCACTTATATTAAAGCGCTACATAATAGAGCATTAGAAGCTGCTGCCACCATTGGAAGGGTAGAGGTATATATGGGTGAAACCAGTTGTAAGGTACCACTGGCTAAAGATTATATTGAAAAGATAGAGACTATGAATAGAGTTGGAGTAAAGAGAAAAAAGTGTAGATGTTAAATAAATTTATAGGAGTTAATGAAAAAACGTATTATTTTCAAATGAGTGTTTATAGAGGAGTTTGATACGCCTCGCACCATTATAACAGCTACAAAAACCGTATTGATTATTACGTCAATACGGTTTTTTATCAGGCTATGTTTTAATATAGGGTTGAAATTGAGTATACAATTAAAGAAAAAATATTCCCTCTCTGCAGGGCTCAGAATATCAAGCTATTTCGGAGTGAGTCGGATAATTCTATCATCAGCCATATCAGGATTTCCTCTGCCATCTCTATTACTTGTTGTAAGATAAATTGATCCATCTTTCCCTTGAACAACCTCACGTAAACGACCATACTCATTCATAAACCATGATTCTATGTTTTTCACTACATTCCCATTTCCATTCAAGGAGATAGCTAGGAGTTGCTGTCCACGCAAAGTAGTAACCAGTAGTTTTCCTTGCCATGGTCCTTGATTTATGAAGGCAATACCAGAGGGGGCCCATGTAACTTCTCCGCTGTCTATCAAAGGTTTTTGTGTCACAACTTCAGTGGAGACTTCATCTCCCTCCACGAGAGGCCAGCCATAATTGGCTCCTGGTTGTATTATGTTTATTTCATCATGGGCTGTCTGTCCATGTTCTGAAGCATACAAGATATTTCTTGAATTCCATGCTAAGCCTTGAGGATTCCTATGACCTAAGCTATAAATAGGTGAATTATCAATTGGATTATCTTTAGGAATCCTGCCATCTAATTCTATCCTAAGTATTTTCCCAGCTGCACTTGTGGGATCTTGTGCTAGTGTAGAATTTCCGGCATCTCCTGTTGTTATATATAGCTTCTGATCCGGACCTATTTTTAGCCTTCCCCCATTGTGAATTCGTCCTCCAGGTATTTTATCTATGAGAACCCTATTGATGGAAGCTCTGTTATTGTTCTCAACCAGTCTAACAACACGGTTATAGATTTGACCACCTTGAATATAGGAATACATAGCATAGATATAATGGTTTTGTGAAAAATTTGGGTCTAGAGCAAGTCCCATCAAACCACCTTCCACCTGACTTATAAAGGGAGCACGAAATGTGGTCAGTGACTGGGGATTAAGCATACCATTTTCAATAGTTTTAATTGTACCAGAGCGCTCCGTAAAATATAATTTACCTTCATCGCTTATAGCTATTGCCCAGGGGACATTTAAATTTTCAGCTATAACTTCAATTTCGTAAGGAAATTGTCTTGAAGTGATTGACCTTGCTTTCACTTTGGGTACATTACCACCACGAAATGCAATATTATGAAATATAATGGGAATTATTTTTTTCATACTGCTATCCTCCAGACTTAAATGAGTACATATTTCAATACATGCTTTGTGGAAAAAGTTGTAAATTAAGATTATAAAACTTAGAGCTGTTTATATTATTTATTTAATTACTATAATATTCATTTAAAAGGTTAGAAGTACCATACTAATATTTAAATTCTAAAGATAAAATAGTTTTAGAGTATAGAAGTATGATGAAAGATAAAATAGTATTAAATTAACTCTATGGCAAGTAAGGGATAGGGTCAAATGGTAAAGCTTGATAGAGAAGACTGGGGTATTGAAGGTCCAACTGGAAAAGAGGATAAAGAGAGTAATAAGACTATTGCTAAAATCGAGGAAAAGGTTAAGGAGTTAAGAGAGAAATTAAGTTTATAAAGTTAAGTGAAATTTATACCTATAAACATGTTATACTAGTAGATAAGTCCAATAGTAAGGTAGAAATGAGAGGAATATATATATTATGGGAAAAATATTAGTATTAGCAGAAAAACCAAGTGTAGGTAGAGACCTAGCAAAGGTTTTAAAATGTAATCAAAATAAAGGTGCATATATAGAAGGAAGTAATTATGTTGTAACTTGGGCATTAGGTCATTTAGTTGGTCTTCAAGACCCAGAGGATTATGATGTTAAATATAAAAAATGGGCAATGGAGACTCTTCCAATGTTACCAAAGCAAATGAAGCTTACAGTTTTAAAGAAAACTCAAAAGCAGTTTTATGAAGTTAAAAAGCAACTTTTAAGAAATGATATAAGTGAAATAGTTATAGCGACAGATGCTGGACGTGAAGGAGAGCTAGTTGCAAGATGGATAATTGAGAAGGCTGGAGTGAGAAAGCCAATTAAGAGATTATGGATTTCATCTCAAACTGATAAGGCAATCCTTGATGGATTTAAAAATCTTAAAGCAGGGATGGCCTATAATAATCTATTTAAAGCAGCAGTATGTAGAGCAGAGGCAGATTGGGTAGTTGGATTAAACGTAACTCGTGCCCTTACATGCAAATATAATGCTCAGCTTTCAGCAGGAAGAGTTCAATCTCCAACTTTAGCTATGATAGTTCAAAGAGAAGAGGATATTAGAAACTTTATACCAGTTGATTTTTATACTTTAAGTGCAAAGAATAAAGATTTTTCACTTCAATGGGTAGATAAAAATAATAATCAAAGAATCTTTAATGAGGATAATACTAATAAAATTCTTAATAAAGTTAAGGGGCATGATTGTGAAATTACTGATATCACAGAAAGTTTAAAGAAGAGACCAGCTCCAGCTCTTTATGATTTAACAGAGCTTCAAAGGGATGCAAATAGAATATGGGGATTATCTGCAAAGGAGACTCTTTCTATAATGCAGAGACTTTATGAGAATCATAAGGTATTAACTTATCCAAGAACAGATTCTAGATATATAACTACGGATGTGGTAGCTACTCTTCCAGAAAGACTTAGAGCGATCTCTATAGGTAATTATAGAACTGCAGCTATGTCAATTTTAAAAGGTAAGATTACACCATCAAAGAGTTTTGTTGATAATAACAGGGTTTCAGACCACCATGCCATTATTCCAACGGAGCAAAGTCCAAATATGACTCATTTCACCTTCGAGGAAAGAAATATATATGATTTAGTTGTAAAGAGATTCCTAAGTGTTATGATGCCACCTTTTGAATATATGCAAACTAATATAGTTGCAAATATTTCTGGAGAAAAGTTTGTAGCTAAAGGACAGGTAATAAAATCTAAGGGCTGGAAGTCTGTATATGATAAAGAAGATGTGGATGATAATTCAGAAGATGATGATCTTAAGGATCAAGTTCTGCCACAACTTAAAAAGGGTGATAAATTAAAAGTCACTTCAGTTAACTCTAACAAGGGGCAAACTAAGCCACCAGCAAGGTTTAATGAAGGTACACTATTATCAGCAATGGAAAACCCACATAAGTATGTTAACGTTAGTAAGGAAGCTGCTAAGACTTTAAATGAGACTGGTGGACTTGGAACAGTTGCTACAAGAGCGGATATTATAGAAAAGTTATTTAATTCCTTCTCAATAGAAAAGAGAGGTAAGGAAATAATACCAACTTCTAAAGGAAAACAACTTATAGAGCTAGTACCTAGTGAGCTTAAGTCTCCATTATTAACTGCAAAATGGGAAAGTCAGTTAGATGATATAAGTAAAGGAAAACTTGATGATAAAAAGTTCCTAGAAGCAATGAGAAGCTATGCTATAGAACTTGTAGATGATGTTAAAGGTACTGAAAGTAAGTTTGTTCATGATAACTTAACTGGGGCAAAATGCCCTAATTGTGGAAAGTATATGCTTGAAGTGAAAACTAAAACTGGAATTATGAACGTATGTCAGGATAGAGAATGCGGTCATAGAGAAGGGGTAAGCAGAACTACCAATGCAAGATGCCCAGAATGCAAGAAAAAGCTTATGCTTAAAGGACACGGAGAAGGACAAATATACGTATGTCCAGGAGCAAATTGTAACTTTAGAGAGAAGGCATCTCAATTCCAGAAACGTTTTGAAAAGGGCGGTAAGGTTGATAAGAGAGATGTTAATAACTATATGAAGAAGATGCAGAAGGAAGCAGAAAAAGAATCTGCACAAGATAACCCATTTGCAGCTTTAGGAGATTTATTTAAAAAGTAAGGAGTATTTATACTATGGATGGAACTAGAAGAGCAGATATAAAGATAGGAACAAGAGTCTTAGTTGTTAAGAAGGAAGATCAACGCACTGGAAAGCTAACTGAGGGTGTAGTTAAAAGACTTTTAACTAATTCAGCAGTACATCCAAGAGGCATAAAAGTTATGCTTGAAGATGGGATAGTTGGAAGGGTACAGAAGGTTGTAGAATAACATAAAGTATTTTATGAGTTAAAGAAGGTGGTATATAGATTAATGAGCTGTTAATCTATATACCATCTTTGTGTTTTATAAAATAGAAAAGAAAAAATGT
>DALZNT010000113.1:0-10646 GCA_032005505.1 Clostridium sp.
CCCCTCACTCCTACATCATCTTTTTTGCTACAGCTAACAGCGCTGCTAGTGAGCAACACTGGAGTAGACTAGCAAGATGCTTAGATGTAGGAAAAAGGTCAGGGTCATCAAATAGATGACCCTGACACTTCCTAAACAGATCGAATCAAGCATTATGCTACCTGATCTAATCCTTCACCTTCACCTTCACCTTCACCTTCACCTTCGATTTCATCTTCATCCTCTACTTCGTCGAAATAGTCTGGCTGATCAGAAGGAGTGATAATCTTAAACGGAGATTTAGGCCCTGAGATCAAAACACCTGTAACAGGGTTAAAGATTCGCTCCCCTAATTGGAACTCTTCTAGAGGTTTTAAATAAGGTTGCTGATACTTAGCGATTGCAAGGAATTGATAATTTTCGTAAGCAATTCCCGTAAATTCTAAATAGCGTGATGCAGGTTTTTTAGCATTACGGTCATTCACAGAAAAATATTTAGCGAAGAAGTTTGCAGCTTTACTTGGGTCGATACTGACTTCTTTGGTCTTAGAGTCTACTTTAACTCCAGATACAAGTTTATCTTTTATTACCTTCTTGAAAGGAATGGCAGTCTCTTTCTGAACCTGTTTAAATCCCTTTAATAGCCAATCAGCTGCATCGTTAGGAGTTAATTGAAATCCGTTATCTAAGTAGCGTTCTGGGTAATAGCGATAAAACCGCTTAATGAAATAATGTACGACGACATTTGACTTATAAGCTCTAGCGATACCCATAACAGTGCTAAACTGTTTTTTCTCAATGATTGTGTAGATATCGTTTAGATTACCAATCACTGTAGACAGATGTGCAATTTGCAGTAGAATTTCTACAGTAACTGCATGAGAGGGGACATCATATTGAGCTACAAGCTGCTCAATGAATTGCTCATCTTCTTCTTGTCGACGAAGAATACTTGTACCAATATCTTTAAGCCTTAACGAGCTATTGTGAGCCTGACTCTTCTTTTTTTTCTTTGAAGCACCATTTGTTCCTTCATTTTTTTGACTAGAGCCTTTAGAAATATTATCTGTTTGATCACTCTCCTGACTAGGTTTTTCGTCAACGTTGACAGCTACCTTACTCTCATTACTAGGTTCTTCTGCTCCTTCATCTTTTTGACTAGATTCTTCAGCAGTACCATCAGTTACTTTGTCCTCTGTACAAGGTTCCTCGGTCGCATCATTAGCTATTTCTTCTCCTTGATCAGATTCCTCGCTAACATCTTCTGTTATTTGGTTTTCATGACAAGGTTCTTCGATAATATCTTCATCAGTCATGTCCTCATCTTCATTATGCACTTCGACAGCACTTTCAGTTTCCTGAGAATCCTCGATATCATCCTCATCAAAAACATCGACTGGTTCACCAGTTGTATCTGCTACCTTCACTACTTCATTTTCAATCACCATAGTACGTTTATTGTCTGATTGATCGTTAGCACCCTTCTCAATAGGACACGGGATAGTTGATGACTGCATTCTCTCTTTCTTCAGCTTTTCTTTAAGCTTTTGGAATGATGTAGGGGGCTCTTTTTTATGCTTTTCATTAGCCTTCTGGTCATCATCCTCATCAAAAACATCCTCTGTTTCAGCATTTGCATTATGTACCTTAACAGCTTCATTTTTAATGAGCATAGTGCGTTCATTGTCTGAATGATCATTAGCATCCTTCTCAATAGGACATGGGACAGTTGATGACCGCATTTTCTCTTTCTTCAGCTTTTCTTTAAGCTTTTGGAATGATGTAGGGGGCTCTTTTTTATGCTTTTCATTAGCCTTCTGGTCATCGTCCATTTTATTATTTGGGATGATTCCCTGCTGTTTTAGCGCTGCTATGCCGCTCTTAGCGGGTTTGTTTTCTTTTTCAGGTTGCTTAGCATTTTCTTCTACTTGAGTTTTCTCGTCAGACTTTTCGCTCACATTGTCAGTAACTTCTTTATCCTGACTGGTATTATCAGTACTTTGACCTGCTACTTCAGCTTTTTGAGCTATAATCGGACTAATGTCATCAAATTCAGCCTCCAAATCAATTTCTACATAAGAGATTTTTTTGGCCTCTAAAAAAATTTCAAATGCTGGAACAATACTCGCCTTATAAGCGTCATCACTGGCTTTCTTCTCTTCGTCTAAAAACTCTTTAATATAGCTAGGCAAAGTACAATCGTTAATAATACGGTGCTTCACTGTACATGTTGGCAAAAGCTCTGTTACACGCTCTTTGAAAAGATAAAAGTTAGAATAACAATTGGACTTATCCATACGATAATAATTGGCAGCAATACTGGCGATATTATGAACAGCTTTGCCACAATGCACTGCAAACAGCTTAGCTCCTGATAATTCGTTAAATGTCTCATTCAGATATGTGACACGTTTATAGATACTTTTAACCTCTTCTCCTACTTCCTCTATATCCAAATCATAGTCGTCCATAAGTTCTGACAAAAGATTAGCAATTTCGGTTAAACGATTAATAAACCGCTCATTCTTCTCTAATTTCTTTTGCTTTAACGCATGCATATCTACGATATGGTTAAGTTCAATACCTGTATGGTTCACCATAAAACAAGGTACTGCTGTTTTACGTAAACGACCAAGAAACTGGACTAATTCCTCTGGGTGAGCATCTGTTCCAATCACAAAAACAGAATCTAGCTCATCATTTAAATTGTTGATGTTGACTGCTTCATCCATAATTGAAGTACAAAATACAACGTCTACATCACTCGGGATTTTTTGAGCCGTAAAAAAGTTCTGGACCTCAGTCGTATCTTTATTCTTGCTATGAATAGTTAAAGTATGAGCGTTGTGAAATCTCTCCAACAGTGCTGCAACACGTTCACATTTGGTACGGTGGTTAAGACGTATAATAATTTTCTTCCGTGTACCTTGTTCCTGCATTTTCTTGAGGCGTTCAATAACAAAAGGAATGAAACTAAATTGATTGCCTTTATCAATCAATAACATTTCTAGAGACCGCTTAAGGCCGACTTCTTCAAGATCAACCTTATAGATGTAATCCAGAGGTAGTTTTAGAGTTTCCCAACAATGATCAGTGAAAGTCGCTGTTAGAAAGAGGACAGTTCTGAATCCTTTCTTATGATTAATCCGAAAAATAATAGAGTTAATGGCATCATCCCGATAACTTCCTGCTGCATAGAGCTTATGACATTCATCAACCACCAATAACGTACTCTTACGTTGAGCAATAGATAACTTACTCACAATTGCTTCCATTTTGTCGTAAGTTGCAACGACAACAAGTCCATTCTGTTGACTGAGTTCATCTTCAGTCGGACTTTTTTTGTCGTAATAAAAGCGATATTGAATGGAACCAGAAACATCTCCATAAGTTGTCTCTAGCTCTTTCACTTTCAGAACTGATGGCACAAGCATAACAATGATGGGGTGCTGCTTCGGATAATCCTCCATAATGGTTGTCGTCTTACCAACCCCAGTACCCGCTTGAATAAGGGTGAACTTATTTTTTTGAACAGGCAGTGATAAATTACTTAAATATTGCCCTTTTTTTAGGGTCAAAGTACTTATTTTAGACATGAGTAGGCTCCTTGGATGTAATTGCTTACACCCAGTTCTAATTTTGTTAATACGTTTCTAGTTAGGCTGCATGACTACTTTGAGCACGAATGGCAGCAGCAACATCCTCTGAGGCTTGTTTTAAGGTGCTGGACTGCAAATGTGCATAGCGTTGGGTAGTCTGTGGTGATGCATGACCCAATAAATGTTGTACGACATACAGGCTTTGACCACTATTCACAGCAATGCTTGCAAAGTTATGCCGTAAGTCATGGATTCGAATATTCCGAATCGAAGCAGCTTTCATGATGCGTTGAAAGGTCTTTCGCATGTCGTTAAACGGTTGACCTGTCATCGGGTTCGCAAAAATAAATGCATGTTGTCGTGGTAAGGAATGCAGTATTGCAAGTGCATCCTGATTCAACGTAATACGTCGAGCCTTACCAGACTTGTTTTCACCTAGAAGCCATACACCTGTAGTGAGATCAACATCAGTCCACTTCATGTCCATTGCTTCACGCTTTCGGACTCCCGTAAGTAGTAAAAACTTGACGATAGCGACAATAATCAAGTTGTCTATGCCATGCTGATGCGGTGAATTCAACACATCCATTAAACGCTTGATCTCTTGAGCATTGAGATAACGCTCAATCTGATTGTTTTCCTTAAACTTAGGCACCTTGCTTACAGGGTTAACCTGTATCAAGTCATGATTAATTGCCATATTAAACATGACCGAGAGTAGCGCCCGAACCCGATTGATTGAGGCATTGGTTAAGCCCTTTGAACGTAACTCGGTCAATAGCTTATTGAGCATTCCAGCATTGATATCCTCAAATGGATAATCTCCAATGACTGGCAAAATATGCATTCGTAATTTTGCTTCATCATCCTTATAGGATTTTTTACGCATCTCAGCACTTGGCATATAGATCGATAAAGCAAACTCACGCAATGTATTTGCAGGTTTTACCACATCATCGAATGGTGCTAGGCCTTGAGCGATTCGTTGATGAAATCCCTGCATCTGAGAGAGTAGTTTCTCTAAGTTTTGGTCAAAATCAGCATGAGAAAATGTACCTAAACTTTTTGAGATTTTCTTACCTTGAAAGGTTAAGCGAGCTAGAGTACGGACATGCTGTGCCGTAATCACAAAGCGTAATCCAGTTACCTTGAGGTCTGGACGATACTTGCGAATATCAAATTCTTTACCAGATTCAAAGTCAATAAGAGTAGGGGCTTTACTTGAAGCCTTAATAGATGAGTTGGCCATATTCTTGATCCTCTTGATTTAACAATCAAAAAAAGAATATGTGCCTAAAAAAGTATTTAAACACGCATAGCTATACACCCTTTTATCTTTAGGGCATCGTATTGTTGGGATGTCCATCGGGGAATTTGTTGACATATCTGACTCCTTATAGCTTTAAAAGGCGTAAGAATCCCTGACCCGTAATAAAGGTCATAAATTTGAAGGGGGATAGTTACGAGAGTTTCTTCTATAAAAAAATATCTGACTGTAATCGAATTAGATTACGGTCAATGTCTTGGTATCCCTTCCGGACGGGATTCCCAAATACTCAGCATTCACTACGTTATGCTGGAGATAACATCATAATGAGGTATATCAATTAGCTTAAAAGTTTGCCTGTACGAAACTTTTGTGAGTAGTTCAATTCTAAAGAGTTTTGTCTTTTGCTATTTGCTCAAGACTACTAATTTAATAATTCAGAGTAAATAATTAGGCCAACTCGCTGATTCTGGATTGAATTCTTGAAAGCTCTTTAGGGGAAGCATTTCATTAATGTTTAATATCTGCTTAGAGTTACCGTTATAGTGCTCCAAATCAAGAAGACGAATTATCACAAGACCTTTAATTTTAGCCTCGTATTCAATGGAATATACACCTATAAGTGCATTATCTAAATTTCCCTGTTTTTTGAGTGATGAAACGATAATAGCTGCTCTTGCTCTATAAACATGGCAGAAAAATTCAAATTGCCCTTTTTCGATATCTTTCTTAGTAAAAAGGATTGGGCAATTTTTTAGGATTCGGTTTTTAGGATCTAAAATAGGTGGAATAGACATACAGAAATCATTTTGATTAAGTCTAGCCATCCCTTTGAGCATTTCCTCTAATTTGAAAACACAGAGTTCTTTTTTTGAAACTTGTTCCAAAAAGTCTGGACTAATTTTGTTTATTTCACTCTTAGAGCGTCCGCGGAAATCTGCATAATACGTTGCGATTGAATATTCGCTCGAATTTACGGGAATTGTTAGGGCCGGATCACGATAATGGGCTACACAATTTTGCTTATCAAATTTAAAAAAATTCGTAACGTGACCTAATGTGCAAAGATCTGATTGATCCATGATAAATCTCCATAAATATAGTGATTAAATAGTGGTCTTAAACTCAATGTGGAGGCATCTTATGAGAAGATTTATTTGGATGCAATAGGGAGGGATTCGGCTAAATTATGTATTTTAAGAGCATATTTACGTGTATTTTGATCGGTGTGTATATGTCATCGGGTTGTGCTGGTGAGATATTTTAAAAAACCATAAGTTATTGTAATTAATTAATTATTTATTTTTTACCAAATGGTAAAAATAGCTTTCTCCCTATAAGTCCTTGCCGAAATGGGGAATGGATGATTCGAAAAGGATATTCAGGAGGAAGAGGTGAAAATTACCAAAATGACCTGATAAATGTCAGCTACTTTTTACCCTGTTTTTTGTGTATTTTTCAACTATTTTTGGGGGTGAATTTTTATATCGAATGATTCTTTTTTGATCAAAATCGGACCCACAGACTAGTAGAGAGAGGAGCAGTAAATCAAAAAAAGCTATCATCTGTTGAGTGTGTTCAAAAAGAAAAAAGATACCGTATAGCTCATTTTGCTATACGGTCTATTTACGGTTTTTTGGTCAGGTCAGTAATCTATGGGGAGTAAAATTGTGGTGATAGATCGATCAGCTTCGGTAATCACCCAGACTTTTTCATTACCAAAATCGTAGCTTGAGAAAATTCGATGATCCTCAATTAGAGCCTGTTTGTTTGCTTCTTGGTCAGCTTTATTTAAATCACCCCAGTCACCATGTTGATGACGATGGAGTAAATCCAAAGGGGGAATATCGTGCTGATTCATGAGCTCTAGTGCATTTTTAGTAGCCACGACTTGTCCCAAAGCGAATAAGATATGCCTTGTCATAAAATAGCCTTAGATAAAAATTAGAAAGAGGTTTGGTAGGAAAGGGTGCTGTAAGCAGCTTTAGATCGCAGTCAAAGAATAATTGAGTAATATGTCATTAGGAACATAGATTAATATACCCTCATTGTCATTGAGCAATACATAGATCTCGTACCACTCCTCTTTCTTATCAACATACTCCACCTCACCTAAGTGAAGTTTTTCACTAAGGCTAAAGGTCAGATGGGCAAGTGGTTCTGATAAATCAGATTCATTGTCACAAATAATAAACCACCCATGAAGGGTGGCTTGATAAGGTTCATCATATTGCTGCTCTAAAGTCAGCATGTGGTTAGAGATACTATCTTTAATCGCTTCATTATACAGATGCAGTAAATCATCTTTGGTTTTAATGCACTTCATCATGCGCTTGTTCCTCAAGTTCGGCTTCGATAGATTGATTCTTAGGTTTCGGTCCACGTTTGGTAGGAATCTTGGTTTCTATCGTTTCTTGAACATCAGTTTTACCCACTATTTCTTCAAGGCGAAGAGGCCATAATTCGTATTCTTCGATCACCTCCAGTAAGCGGGCTGTTTGAGGATGTAAGCGAATAACTTGTTGATCAACTAAAGCAGCACCCAAGAAACTATAGTTGTTGACTGATTTCCCAATAAATAACCCCTTCAATGCAGTTGCATGAAATGGCTTTCCTGACTGTAATAACACCTTTATCGTTTTAAGGATGTCATCCACCTTGATCAGTTCAGAGCTAAATCCACCTGATGATTCATTGTGGCTTAAAGCAATACCTAGAGATAAATCATCATTGTCTTGCCAAAGTTGATAATGCAATTGACCTTTAGAGCGATCAGAAAGCTTGTTGCAAATAAAGGTCTTGATGAGGGTTTGATTCACTTTGTCGAATACACGTTGTTGCATGTTGAAATTCCTTAGAAATAAAAAAATCCCGATGACCTGTGAAGATCATCGGGACTGATAAGTTGAGAGGAGATATATTTAGAACATGGCCTTACATGATGCTATGTCTTTCGCTACAGTTTTAATGCTGTGCGGATTAGGAGTGAAGGTTGTTACCTTCTTATTGTTCACGAAGACATCAATTTTCTTGGCCTTAGCAATGCCGTGAGAAAAATCATACCAAGCATTTGCTCCATTTCGCCATTTGGTTGAACCCGCAGGGGAAACAGAGGTTTTGCCATCCAATAAGAAAGATAAAGGGTATTTAGAGTCAGTATTCTCATACCGATTTTTCTTGGTTTGTAGATGTGCAGAATGATCATAATCATCACCTGCACCATCATTACAGACAACCCAAAGTGTATTGCCCTTGGTATCTTGAATAGAATATTCAATAAAGCCTTGAGCATAGCTTGATTGCCATACATTCGGTGCTGCATGTGCAAAGCTAGTAAAAGTAAGTAGTGAAACAAGTAATAATTTTTTCATTGGTATTCTCGAAAAGAATTTTTGAATTAAGGTGATTCTCTCATCTGGTCGTTCAGCTTACTTTGCTTTAGATTGAGTCCGTTTGCATGGTCGAATACTTTGAATGTATTGACCGTCTCCCGTGTCCTGAAAGAAACCATGTTTAGATTGGACTTCCAGACATTGACCCTTTTTAAATGGTTTAATCTGTTTAGCCACTCTTTCAGGAAGAGCATACATATTGAGGATGACTTCTCCCTTAGTCGTGTTGAATATCACAGCTTCTTCACCGAAACCGATATTTTGCTTTAAAGTGATTTTTTCAGTTTTCGCCGTTGCAACAGAGCACATCAATAAACTAAATAAGCCACAAGTGAGTAGCCGAACCATTTTGAAGGTCTTCATGAGTGTTCTTCCTTATAGATAAATGAAAGTTAGTCTGTGATGAGCTATCTGCGCTGTTCTACCTTTTGTACTTCACGCTGTGCGCATGCATTCCATTGGGGAGAAGCTTCAACATATTGAGAACAGTTCATCAGAGCACCCATAGAAGCCTGTTGCATGGTGCCAAGCATTTGCCCGTATGCATCAATATCAGCAATTGAAACATCACCTGCACGCTTGGTTTGAGTCGTATACTGACGTTGGGTAGCTTGTTCAGCTTTCCTTTGTTGCTCCAATGCTTGTTGAGCACGAAGTTCCTGTTGCTTCAATACTAAATATTCTTCCTTAGTATTAAAGTCAGCGAAGCCAGTAATTTCTCCAGCAGCGTTGTATTTCAAAGCCCGCCATACTGTTTTCCCTTTTTCAGTTACAGGGATAATGCCATCAGGTGAACTCATGATTCGTTGAGCCATTTCCTGTTGTTGCTGAGCCTGATAAGAAACCACCAACTCATTGGCTGAGTTAGCAACTTGTTGAACATCTGGATTACCAGAGAATGTAGCAACTGCAGTAAGTGCAGAGCTAAGTAGATTTGAAAACCCCATCTTTATGCACCTTATATTTTCTCGTTAGAAAGTGAAGACTTAGTTCTGATTTCAGGAATAGTTACACATTACATGTATCTATATTGGGTACAAAATATATTGTATCGATAATAGGTACATGACAGCAAGTATCAATACCCCAGAAATGCAGGCTTTAACTAAGTGGTTGAAGCAAATGCGGGAAGAACAACATCTCACTATGCGTGCATTAGCCGAACGCATGGGTAAACCACACTCGTATGTTCAAAAGGTTGAACAAGGTGAGCGTCGGTTAGATGTTGTAGAATATGTATGGTATTGCCGTATACTTGAAATTACCCCAGAAGAGGGGTTGGAGCAGATCAAACAAGCGATTCCAGCATCAAGAGATTGATATAGATCATAGTAACCATAAGAAGGGAGTTACTTGTTTTGCTCTTGGGGATCAAGGTCAATTAAGCGAATACCCTGATGAGGGTCAATGTTCAAGGCTTGGCAATAATAAATAAACTCAACGACCTCCAAGCGATAATCACCATGCTCCACATCTTCAATGTATTGCAAAGGTTTCCCAAGCTTATGAGCTAATTGCTGCTGAGTTAGATCATTGAGTTCACGTTGCTGTTTCAGCCATTCTTTCAATGCTTTCATTTTCACCTCCATGTATTAAATAATAACCCCAACTACAGCATGTAGCTTAGTGAAGACATGCGTGTCTTGGTCATTGCAGATACGAATCGCATGTGCAATGGATTGGATTTGAGGGTGAGGAATTGATGCAAGGATATCGGAAACTGTATCAAGTTCGGGAAAGTATTTCTTCATGGTCACTCCTATGTAAATAGACCATGTAGATAATATCTATGCAAATTGAAGGCAAATACAGAAGTCGTTCTCTTCCTCCATAAAAGCTAAGCAATTTGGCCCCGCAAAAAAGGGGGATATTTTAACAAAACTCCCCATAACCATCAGGCATTCCCCCTAGATGTCCAGTCCGAAACAGGAAATGTAAGGAACCTTAAAAATGCCTCTTTAAATATCATATTCATAAGCTTCAAATTCTTCTTTTATAACTTATTAGATTTTATTGTGTTGGTCTTTTTACAAGCAATGTCTTTCAAGAGAATAGAGTTGACCTAATTTATTAGAAGGAAGAGTTTCTTAGTAGAATTTCTTAGAAAATTCCTATATTTGTCTAGACTAATTATATAAAAAATAAATTATTGGTAAGATTAATTTACAATAATTTCTAATTGAGCTTGATGAAGATAGTATAGTTAAGCCTTGTTGATATAATTAATAAATATCTTTTAACCGAATCAAGCAACTTCCGATTTTATAAGGTTTTCAAGGTTGATTAGTTTTTTGATGTAAGACCATGTTTTCTCTGGATTAATTAGAGATTTGTTGACTGTGCCATCAATAATAAGACCATCGACAATATTAAGAAATAGACTTGTTAAACCAGCCGCATCTTCCACTT
>DALZNT010000114.1:0-10594 GCA_032005505.1 Clostridium sp.
TAAAGATTATGGCGGCAATGGAGCTTACTGGAAGTTTTTTTAGTGAGCTTGTTTTTTATCATCAAAACTGCGAAGCGATTTTAGTGAGGTGGTACTTTGGAATTAGAAGGTAAACAGAGAATTATTCAGGAGTTTGTGCCAGGTAAACAGGTGACTTTAGCTCATTTAATTGCCCATCCGACTAAGAGTTTGTATACTAAGTTGGGGTTGTCAGAGGAGTATAACGAAGCTATAGGTATTCTTACAATTACACCTAGTGAAGCTGCAATAATTGCTGCAGATGTTGCTACAAAAGCAGCTATTGTTGAGATAGGATTTGTAGATAGATTTTGTGGTTCTGTGGTTATAACAGGAGATGTTGCTAGTATAGAAGCAGCGCTAAGAGAAGTTATGAATGTTTTAGAAAACACATTAAGGTTTACGCCTACGCAGATTACTAAATCATAGAGGAAGGGGAAGCCATTGTGAAAAAGCTAATGTTAATAGGTAGGACAGGCTGTGGAAAGACAACGTTAGTACAAGCACTAAAAGGTGAGTCTCTATCATATAAAAAAACTCAAGCAATAGAATTCAATAGTCATATAATTGACACTCCAGGAGAATATATAGAAAATAGAAGTTTATATAGAGCACTCATTGTTTCAGCAAGTGATAGTGAAAAAATTGCCTTAGTTCAGAGCTGTAAGGATGAGGGATGTATATTTCCACCAAACTTTTCATCTACATTTACAAGGGAGGTCATAGGAATAGTTTCTAAGACTGACCTTTGTGAAGATGGATGTGTTGAAAGAGCGGAACAGTTTCTAAAAAGTGCTGGAGCAAAGAAAATATATAGAATAAGTTCCTATGAAAATAAAGGAATAGAAGATATAAGACAACTGATTTTAGAATAATCCATAGATAAACTTGCATATAAATAAGGGGTGTGGATATGAAAAATAAGATAGTTATAGCCGATGATGAGCCTATTACAAGATTAGATTTAAGAGAAATCCTAGAGAAGGAAGGCTACGATGTTGTAGGGGAGGCCACCGATGGATTTGATGCCATTGAGGTTTGCAAAAGAGAAAGGCCAGATTTAGTTCTTATGGATATAAAAATGCCACTTTTAGATGGAATAAAGGCTTCAAAGATTATTAGAGATCAGGGACTAGCTACGGCTATAGTGTTACTTACTGCCTACAGTGGAAAAGAATTTTTAGAGAAGGCTAAGGATGTAGATGTTATGGGGTATTTAGTTAAGCCCATTGACGAAGCACGACTTATACCTACTGTAGAGATTGTTATAGATAAGAGTAAAAAGATTAAAGCAATGAAAAATGAGCTGGAAAGAGCTAGTGAGAAGCTAGAGGCTAGAAAACTTATAGAAAAAGCTAAGGGGATACTTATGAAGGTAGAAAATATAAGCGAAGAAGAAGCATACTTAAGGATAAGGGACATAAGTATGAATAAGAGAACATCAATGAGGAATATAGCAGAAATAATTATCATGAATGAATGTTCCTAGTGGGTGATAAAATGAGTAGAGTTAGAGAATTATGCATAGAACATACAGATTTAAGTTTTAATGATATAGAGCAGCTTGAGCATGTAGAAAAGCATCTACAGTTTATGGCAAATACCATGAGAGCTGATGTGTTTATAGATTGTCCAACTAGAGAAAGTGATGAAGCAGTTATTGTAGCAGAAGCTAAGCCAACTACTGTTAAATCCTCTTATAAAACTATTCTTGCAGGACAGATGGCTTATAGAAAGAATGAACCTGCAGCACTTAGAACTATGAGCCTTGGAGTTATAACCCAGGGATTAAAAGCACTAACTCAAGAGAGTATGTTAGTAACTCAATCAGTAGATCCTATTTTAAATGATGATGGAAAGGTTATCGGAGTATTAATAGTTGAAAGAGCAGTTGATGAAGGGGAACTATCAAAGTCAGATAGAGGTATAAAGGATAATATAAAGATACCTATAGAATTTGGCTATGAAGAGGAGAACAGTATAACTTATCATATATCTGATTCAATTATAATTCTAGATGATGATGGAGTTGTAAGATTTAGAAATCCAGTAGCTGAGGAAATGTATAAAAATCTTGGGTACAGAGATAGTATAATAGGTTTGGACTTTAGTAATATTTCCTTAGAAAATATAGAGTATGAGGATATATTGAGAAGTAGCCAAAAGAGAATCTCAGAGGTTAACATAGGAAGATTTTCCTTTAGGATAGAGTACAATCTAAAAAGGTCTAAAAACTTTAGAGTTATCATGGTAGTTAAGGATATAACTAACATAAAGGAAAAGGAAAAGGAGTTAGTTTTAAAGGCTGTAGTTATTAAAGAAATTCATCATAGAGTAAAAAATAATTTGCAGACAATAGCAAGTCTGTTAAGATTACAGGCTCGCAGAAGTAATAATGAAGAAATAAAGAATATTTTAGCAGAGAGTATAAGCAGAATTCTTAGCATAGCTTCAACTCATGAAATACTAGCACAGGAAGGCATTGATAAGGTAAAGATACAAGGAATTCTACATAGAATAAGGAATAGTGTTAGCAGCTGTTTCAGCATTTCTAAGAAAAATATAACTATCACCATGGGTGGAGATGATTTTGAAATAGAGTCAGGCAAGGCTACCGATATTGCATTAATAGTAAGTGAGTTGTTAAGCAATTCTCTAAAGCATGGCTTTAAAGGTCGAAAGTCAGGTAATATAGATATAAAAATAAAAAGTAACAAGGGATTCTCCACAATTTCAATAGAGGATAACGGCATTGGATTTGGTAAAGAAGAGATTGGAGAAAAGAGTTTGGGAATAAGTATAGTAAAAAGTCTTGTTACGGAGAAGTTGCAAGGTATGCTGAAAATTGAATCTGATGAAAATGGAACAATGGTATTATTCAGTTTTAAAAATTAAAATAAAGTACAATGGTGTACTTTTGAGATGATGGCAATGGAGCCAAAGCATATATATTAACTATGGGTTAATATACATGCTTTGGCTCTATTTTCATTGAGAAAAGGTGGTGTTAGTTTGAGAGAACAAGTAATTAGTGCAGGTATTGATATTGGAACCTCAACTACTCAGTTAGTATTTAGTAGGATTACTGTAGAAAATATGGCCTCTAGTTTTTCAATTCCTAGAATTACTATTGTTGATAAGGAGATTATTTACAGAAGTAATATATATTTCACTCCTCTTATTTCTAAGGAGGAGATAGATGGAGATGCGGTTAGGAACATTATTGAAAAGGAATATAGGATGGCTGGCATTTCTAAAGAACAGGTTAAGACTGGCGCTGTAATTATTACTGGTGAAACAGCTAGGAAGGACAATGCAAGTAATGTTTTGGATACCCTTAGTGGATTTGCTGGGGATTTTGTAGTGGCAACAGCTGGGCCAGATTTGGAGTCCATTATAGCTGGAAAGGGAGCGGGAGCAGATAAGCTTTCTAAAAGTGAAGAGGGAATTGTTGTAAATTTAGACATTGGTGGAGGAACTACTAATATTGCTGTATTTAATGACGGAGATTTAGTTGATACTGGATGCTTAGATGTTGGTGGAAGACTTATTAAAATAGATAGAGTTAGCAAAAGGATTATTTACATTGCACCAAAAGTTAAGAATATTATAACAGATATGAAAATCTCATTAAAAGAAGGGGCAAGTTTTGATAAGAAGGAATTAGAAAAGATAGTAAATAGATTGGCTGAGCTTCTTCTGGAATCTATAAATTTTATGAAAAGAACAGATACCTATGAAATGATAATTACTAATAAGGGAATTCATGATGGATATAAGTTTGATTATGTAACTTTCTCAGGAGGCGTTGCAGATTATGTTTATAATGGACAATATGCTGAGGAATTTAAATATGGGGATATTGGGATTTTACTTGGAAGAAGGTTAAGACAGTTGGTAGATGAAGCTCATATCTCAACTTATAAATCTGATGAAACTATCAGAGCTACAGTAGTTGGAGCTGCATCACACACAACAGATATTAGTGGATCAACAATAACCTATGATGAAAGAATTTTGCCAGTAAAGAACCTTCCTATCCTTAAGCTGTCAAAGGCTGATGAGGCTATAGGATATAAGAACCTTTCAAGGACTATTAGGGAGAAGGTAAAGTGGTTCGATTTAGAAAATGAAGCGCAGCAACTAGCCCTTGCTATTAATGGTGTAGATAAACCTAGTTTTAAGGATATACAGGATTTATCAGCAGCAATTATAGAAGGGTTGGAAGAATATAGAAAGAATGATTTCCCTATTTATGTGGTGGTGGAGAAGGACATAGCAAAGGTATTAGGCCAAACCCTTAATGCTCAGCTAAATCACAGTCATAGAGTAGTATGTATAGATAGCATACAGGTTCAAAATGGAGATTATATAGACATTGGAAATCCAATGGCAAATGGCCGAGTTGTACCGGTTGTCATAAAGACACTAGTACTTAATTCATAAATTCATATCAATAAAGACACTAGTACTTAATTCATAAACTTATATCAATAAAGGAGGGGTAACTTTGATATTAAAAACTAAGTTTTATGGGAAAGTTTATAGCTTTAAATCTGTAAAAGAAGTTCTAGGTAAAGCTAATGAACCAAAGTCAGGAGACGTTTTAGCTGGAATTGCAGCTGAATCTGCTCAAGAGAGAATAGCAGCTAAAGTAGTTCTAAGTCAATTAACACTTGCTGACATAAGGAATAACCCGGTTGTACCTTATGAGGAGGATGAGGTTACTAGAATTATTCAAGATGATGTAAATGAAAGAATCTATAACGAAGTTAAGAATTGGACTGTATCAGAATTCAGAGAGTGGATTCTTAATGACAATACTACTGGAGAGGACATAAAGAGAGTTAGCAGAGGTATAACAAGTGAGGTAGTTTCAGCAGTTACAAAGCTAATGTCTAATTTAGATCTAGTTTATGCAGCTAGAAAAATTAGAATTACTGCTCACTGTAATACAACTATTGGTCTTCCAGGAACATTTTCAGCAAGATTGCAACCTAATCATCCAACAGATGATGTAGATGGAATAGTTGCTTCAATTTTCGAAGGTTTATCTTACGGCGTTGGTGATGCTGTAATAGGCTTAAACCCAGTTGATGATAGCATTGGTAGTGTAAAGAAATTACTTCATAAATTTGATGAGATAAAGAGAAAATTTGAAATTCCAACTCAACAATGTGTTCTTGCTCACGTTACAACTCAAATGGAAGCAGTACGACAAGGTGCTCCATCAGACCTAATATTCCAGAGTATTGCTGGTTCTCAAAAGGGAAATGAAGCCTTTGGAATAACTAGTTCTATGCTTGCAGAAGCTAGAGCATTAATGTTATCAGAGGGAACTTCAACAGGACCGAACGTAATGTATTTTGAAACAGGACAAGGATCAGAATTATCGTCAGAAGCTCATAATAGAGCAGACCAATTAACTATGGAAGCTAGATGTTATGGATTTGCAAAGAGATACCAGCCATTTTTGGTAAACACAGTTGTTGGATTTATAGGTCCTGAGTATTTATATGATAGTAAGCAAGTTATAAGAGCTGGACTAGAAGATCACTTCATGGGTAAACTTACTGGAATCTCTATGGGATGTGATGCTTGTTATACAAATCACATGAAGGCTGACCAAAATGATATTGAAAATTTAGCTATATTACTTGCTAATGCAGGTTGTAACTATGTAATGGGAATTCCACATGGAGATGACGTAATGCTTAACTATCAATGTACAGGTTTCCATGAGCCTCAAGCTTTAAGAGAAATCCTAGGTTTAAGACCAATTGCAGAGTTCGACGCATGGCTTGAAAAAATGGGGATAACAAAGAATGGAAGATTCACCTCTATTGCTGGAGATGCGTCTATATTCTTAAGAAAATAAAGAAAAGGAGGTAGAGAATATTGTTAGAAAATGATTTAAAAAGATTAGTTGAGCAAGTTATCATGGAGATGGCTTCTAAGGGAGAAATGCCAAGTAAAGATTGCGTAAAAGATGTTCTAGAAGCTGTTAGTGAAAAATCTGTTGATGTAGACGATGAAAAGATTTTGGACGATATCCTTGAGGTAAAAATAAAAACTCAGTTATTAGTTGAAAATCCTTGTGATAGAGAAGGATACCTAAAAATGAAGGAGAAAACTCCATCAAGAATAGGGATAGGAAGATGTGGATCAAGATATAAAACTGCTACAAGCTTAAGATTCAGAGGAGACCATGCAGCTGCTCAAGATGCAGTATTCAATGATGTTTCAGAGGAATTCTTAAAAGAAATGAATTTAATGGCTGTAAAGACTAAATGTAGTTCTAAGGATGAATTTATAACTAGACCAGACTTAGGTCGAGAATTTGATGATGAAACTTATAAGGAAATAAAAGAAAAATGTAAGGCTAAACCTAGAGTACAAATATTTGTTTCAGATGGACTTAGTTCTACAGCTATAGAAGCTAATGTAAAAGATGTTTTGCCAGCTATTATGCAAGGGCTAAAAGAATACAACATTGGAGTTGGAACTCCTTTCTTTGTAAAATACGGAAGAGTTGGATCTATGGACAGAGTTTCTAAAGCTTTAGATGCAGAGGTTACTTGCGTACTAATTGGTGAGAGACCAGGTCTAATTACTGCAGAGAGTATGAGTGCTTATATTGCTTATAAAGCAGAACCGAATATGCCAGAGTCTAGAAGAACGGTTTTATCTAATATTCACTCTGGTGGAACACCTCCAGTAGAGGCAGGAGCTCATATAGCTGAAATTATTAAGATAATGCTTGAGAGAAAATGTAGTGGTGTAGATTTGAAATTATAAAAATATATCAAAGATTGTAAGGAGGAGTAAATAATGAAGCATGATCCTTTTAAGGTTAATATTTTGAGTATAAAGCTCATCCCAAATATTAATGGAGAAATGGCAAGAGAGTTAGGGTTAAAGTCAGAGCATAGAAGCTTAGGTTTAATCACTACTGATTGTGATGATGTTGGATATACTGCTATTGATGAGGCTACAAAGAAAGCTGATGTTGAGGTTGTATATGCAAAATCAATGTATGCTGGAGCAGGAAATGCACAAACAAAATTAGCAGGCGAATTCATTGGAATACTTGCAGGACCAAGTCCAGCAGAAGTTAGAAGCGGAGTGGATGCAGCAGTATCATTTATAGAAAATGGAGATGGCTGTTTCTATAGTGCTAATGATGAAGATAATATACCTTATTATGCTCACTGCATATCTAGATCAGGAAGTTATCTTTCAAAAATAGCAGGAATAGATGAAGGGGAGGCAATTGCTTATCTAATTGCACCACCACTAGAAGCAATATATGGTCTTGATGCAGCATTAAAGGCAGCAGCAGTTGAATTAAAAGCTTTCTATGGCCCACCATCTGAAACAAACTTTGGTGGAGGATTATTAACTGGTAGTCAATCAGCTTGTAAGGCTGCATGTGATGCCTTTGCAGCAGCTGTTGAGTTTGTTGCAGGTAATCCTACTACTATCTAGTAAGTAGCATCAAATGGGCAACAAAGCAATAGGTCTTCTTGAAACCTATGGTTATGTAGGTGCTGTTATTGCTTTAGATACTGCTTTAAAGTGTTCAGAGGTAAAGCTTTTGAGCTATGAACTTATAACTGGAGGAATTGTTACAGTGACTATTGCAGGCGATGTGTCTGCAGTACAAAGCGCTGAAGATGCTGCAAGAGTTTCAGTTGAAGCGGTAGGTATTACTATAACAACCCATATTATACCTAGATTATCAGAAGAAGTAGAATTTGTCCTATACCATAAAAATAATATAAAAAGTAGTTATAAAATGGAAGCCATAGAAGAGAAAAAAGAAAGTGAAAATCAAGATGGTAATGACAATATAGTTACAACACAAAGTGAAGATAAGATTTCTTGTTCAGAAGAGAGTTTAAACTCTATGAAGGTAGAAGAACTTAGAACATTAGCTAGACAAGTTAATATAGCTACCATAGATAGAAGTAAGATTAAATTCTCAAAGAAGAAAGAGCTTATTGAAGCTATAATGTTAACTTCGGAAGGAAGTGAGAATAGATGAATATAGTAGATAAGGATCTTCAATCTATTCAAGAAGTTAGAACCCTAGTTTATAAAGCAAAGGAAGCTCAACAAGGTTTAAGTAGAAAAAATCAGGCTGAAATAGATAATATGGTAAGAGTTATGGCTGAAGCCGGGGAAAGAAATGCAGTTAGTCTTGGTAAAATGGCTAATGAAGAAACTGGATTTGGTATAGCTGACCATAAGACTGTTAAAAATGTTTTTGCTTCTAGGGTTGTATATGAAAATATCAAGGACATGAAGACTATAGGAATATTAAATGATGATATAGAAAGAAAGGTTATGGAAGTTGCAACACCAGTAGGGGTAGTAGCAGGACTCATACCGTCTACAAATCCTACTTCTACTACAATTTTTAAGGCTCTTGTATCAATTAAAAGCGGTAATAGTATAGTGTTTTCACCCCATCCAAATGCGAAAAAATGTATTTTGGAGACAGTTAAAATTCTAAAAGAAGCCTTAAGATCTATTGGTGAAGATGATGAAATTATACAATGTTTAACTATACCAACCCTTGAAGGCACTAGCGAATTAATGAAGCATAAAGATACTTCATTAATCTTAGCAACTGGTGGAGAGGCAATGGTGAAGGCAGCCTATAGTTCAGGTACTCCAGCTCTAGGGGTTGGTCCTGGAAATGGGCCAGCATTTATAGAGAGAAGTGCAGATATTCCACTAGCTATAAAGCGAATTCTGGATAGTAAGACCTTTGATAACGGAGTAATTTGTGCATCTGAACAATCTATAGTTGTAGAGGAATGCATAGAGGAAGAGGTTTTTGAAGAGTTAAAGAAGCAGGGGGGATATTTCTTATCTGATAGTGAATCAGATAAGCTTGGAAAATTTATAATGAGGGATAATGGAACTATGAATCCATCTATTGTAGGTAGAAGTATAGAAAAACTAGCATTACTTGCGGGGTTAGACGTTCCAAAGGAAACAAAAGTCCTTATTTCTATACAGGATACTGTTGGTAAGGGAAATCCTTACTCTAGAGAGAAACTAGCACCAATTTTAGCCTTCTATGTTGAAAAAAATTGGGAAAAGGCTTGTGAAAGATGTATAGAGCTTCTTAATAATGAAGGTAAGGGTCATACCCTTGTTATACATTCAGAGAATCAAAAGGTTATAAGAGAGTTTGCTCTAAAGAAACCAGTTTCAAGAATACTTGTAAATACTCCTGGTGCTCTTGGGGGAATTGGGTCAACAACAAATCTTATGCCATCATTAACACTAGGATGTGGAGCCGTTGGTGGAAGCGCAACTTCAGATAACGTAGGACCAATGAATCTTTTAAATATAAGAAGAGTTGCCTATGGGGTTAGAGAAATTGAAGATGTAATGAATACAGGGAATAAATCTAAATGGGGCTGTGAACTCAATGACAGAGATTTAGACGAAATTGTAAAAAGGGTAATTAGTTTAATTAATAATTAAGATAAATAAAAATTAAGATTAAGAATAAAATAATGGGAGGAATTATATATGGCAAATTCAAATGCATTAGGAATGATAGAAACTAAAGGTCTTGTTGGAGCAATAGAGGCTGCGGATGCTATGGTTAAAGCTGCTAACGTTACTTTAATTGGAAAGGTTCAAGTTGGTGGTGGATTAGTTACCGTTATGGTTAGAGGAGACGTTGGTGCTGTTAAGGCTGCTACAGATGCAGGAGCTGCAGCTGCTGAAAGGGTTGGGGAATTATTATCTGTTCACGTAATTCCAAGACCACATAGTGAAGTTGAATTTATTTTACCAAAACTTGAAGGCTAAATTTTAGGCCTCATTCGGCGCTTTAGCTTCACAAAAAGAAAGGAGGGTTATGGGTGAGTGTTATAACTGAAACAGCTTTAAGGGCTTTGCTAAAGAGTAATAAAGAGCAGGAAGTAGTTATAAGTAAGAGCGATATTGTAACACCCTCTGCGAGAGCTTTTATTAATGAAAGAAAGTTAAACCTAACTTATAAAGAGGATAAAGATAATAAGGTAGTGGAACCCTGTATAGATTTAGAGGAGAACAGGTTCAAACCCAAGTATGAGTTTATAGGTGGTGGATTTTTTGAGGATAAACCAGAGTATATGACTCAGCTACATGGTAATAAGCTTGCATATAAGGACCACGATATTATAGTTTTTAGAGGTGAGGTTGACAGTTTTCAAAGTCAAATTTTATTAGTGCAAGTAGCTGCAGTAAAGGCAAAGAGAGAATCACTAGCAATTGAGCTAGATGGAATTCTTAAGATTATGAGAAACATCATGAGGGCTGAGGTATTGAATGAGGACCTAGTAGAGGAAAATATTATAGGACTTACTAGTGAAGAGTTAAGAAATATATCTCATAACCCTAATAAATATTTTAACAGGAATCACTTAAATGTTGATTATACGATGGGAGAACTTGTTATTCTAATAAATTCCCTAAGAAGTTCAATAAGGGAAGTTGAAATAGCAGCGGTAAGAGCCTTTAAGGGAGAAAACGGTGAGATTAAAAGACAGGATATGCTAAGATGCTT
>DALZNT010000115.1:0-10491 GCA_032005505.1 Clostridium sp.
AATTTTAAAATTTAAAAAGGTTTAAGTAAAAGAGTCTAAATCCTATTATTTAAAGGATTTAGGCTCTTTTAGTTAATATCTTAATAGATTTTATTTATAGTGGTTAGCTTAAATTGACGATATATTTATTAAAAAATACAATATCTTATATATTAGTCATTGTATTAACAATCAGTGTAAAAATTAACTTTGCATATAAATGGAAAATATAATTTAAAAAATTAATTATATTTTAAAATAAAAGCAAAATTGAGTGTAAAATCATAAAAAAAGAAATAATCTTAATGTTTAGAAAAATATATAGACAAATTAAGTCGTATTTGCTAATATATTAGTAGATGAACAATTGTATTTACTTAAAGTAAACGTATAACATAATGAATGGAGGATGGATTTATGAATTCAAGATTAAAAAAAGTACTTAAAGCTACTGCTATTTCTATGACTATGATGCTGGTTTTAACAGGGTGTGGAAAAGGGACAAGCGATTCAGGTGATGGAAGTTCAAAAAAACCAGAGTTTGTTTTTAAGTTAGGACATGCTGCTGATGAGAACAATACTTGGCACAAAGGTGCAATGAAGTTTGCAGAGGAAGTATCAGAAAAATCAAATGGTAGAGTTGAAATTAAAGTATACCCAAATGAACAGTTAGGAAATGAAGTAGATAACGTTACTGGAATACAAGCTGGAACAGCTGATATGGTATTATCAGGAGAGTCACTACAGAACTGGGCAGAAAATGTAGGAGTTATGTCTACACCTTTTATGATTGAAGATTCAGATCATCTTAAAGCTGTAGTTGAAGGTGAGCCAGGAAAAATATTAGAGCAAGAAATTTCTGATAAGGTAGGCCTTAAAGTATTAACTTACTTCGAGCGTGGACCAAGAATGCTTACATCTAATAAGCCTATAAATGATATAAATGATGTTAAAGGTTTAAAAGTAAGAATACCTAACGTACCATTATTCGTTGAAATGTGGAATAACTGGGGAGCTAAGCCAACACCGATGGCATACTCAGAAATATTCACTTCATTACAACAAAATACAATAGAAGCTCAAGAAAACCCACTAGCACTTATGAACAGTGGTGGATTCTATGAAGTTCAAAAATATATAAACGATACAGCTCACGTTCGTGGTTGGATTTACTTATTAATAGGTAATGATCAATGGAACTCACTTCCAGAAGATTTACAACAAGTAATTACTGATGCTGCAAAAGTTGCACAAGAATATGAGCATGAATTATTCTTAGAAGCAGAAGAAGAAATATTAAACTCTTTAATAGAAGAAAAAGGTATGGAGTTTGTTGAAACAGATACTACTGAAATGAAAGCTATGGCTCAAGAATACTGTGAGAAAAACTTATCTCCAGAGATGTTAGAGTTATACAAGAAGATTATAGAAACTAAATAGTAAATGATGAAAAATATATAAGCTATAAAGGTCGAATACTGAGAGTTCAGATGAATTTAGAGGTGTTCGGCTTTTCCTAAAAAATAATAGTTAGGAGAGTTACTTATGAAGGATAAAGATATAATATCAAAAGTTATTGATGTTATTATGACAGTAGCAATGGTAGCAATTATATGTGTTGTAACATTGCAAGTTTTAGGTAGAACACCACTTCTTACAAAAGCCCCACATTGGACAGAAGAACTATCAAGAATGATATTTATAGTTATAGTTGCATTTGGATCAATTGCAGCAACTATGAAAAATGAATTTGTAGCAGTTGATTTATTAGTTAACAAATTAAGTGGAAAAGCACTTGTTATATATAATATTTTCTTAGACTTACTTATGGGAGCTTTTTTCTTAGCTTTAACACCAGCTTGTATTAAGTTTGTTAACTTAGGTGCTAAGCAACTTTCACCAAGTTTACGTATAAATATGGGATATTTATATTCCTTAATACTTGTAAGTATCTTAGGAATGGGATTCGCACAGATTTACAAAGTAGTAAAAGGTGTTATCGGTTTAAGAACGTTTAAGGAGGTAAAATAGGTATGGAACCATTAGTTATAGTATTGTTTGTAACATTTCTAGTATTGCTGATGATGGGAGTACCAGTTGCATATTCTCTTGGGATGTCATCTATGGTTTACTTATTAGGTGCTGGAATAGACCTATTTGCAATACCTCAGAAAATGTATGGTGGTATTGATAGCTTCGTGCTTTTATGTATACCGGGATTCGTATTAGCTGGAAACTTAATGAATGTTGGTGGAATAACCCAGCGTATAGTTAATTTTGCAAATGCTGTGTTGGGACATATAACAGGTGGATTAGGACTTGCTAACGTAGCTTCATCAATGGTTTTTGCTGGGATTTCAGGTACAGCTGTAGCAGATACTGCATCAGTTGGTGGAATAATGATTCCTGCAATGGAGAAATCAGGATATGATACAGATTTTGCATGTGCAGTAACAGCAGCCTCTTCTACTATCGGACCTATAATACCTCCAAGTGTACCTATGATTATTGCAGGTACTTTAACAGGTATTTCTGTTGGTAAATTATTTATTGCTGGTCTAATTCCAGGAATATTAATTGGAATTATGCAAATGGTTGTTGTTTATATAATATCTAAAAAAAGAAAATACCCAAAAGAAGAAAGAAAAAGCCTTAAAGTAATGGGTAAAGCTTTCATTGATGCATTCTGGGCAATTCTAATGACAATTATTATATTAGTTGGTATTTTAGGTGGAATATTCACTCCAACAGAAGCAGCTATAATAGCAGTATTATATGCATTAGTAATCGGTATATTTGTATATAAAGAATTAAAAATTAAAATGCTTCCTAAGATTTTAGCAGAATCTGCTCGTTCATCGGCATCAATCTTAATGCTAGTTGGATTTGCAAACGTATTTGCATGGATACTTGCAAGTGAGCAAATACCTCAAATGATTGCTAACGGAATATTAGGAATTTCTACAAATAAAATTGTTGTATTATTACTAATTAACTTACTATTATTATTTGTTGGAATGTTCATGGAAACAATCTCTGCATTAGTAATCTTATTCCCAGTTTTACTTGCTGTTACAAGAACACTTGGAGTACCAGATATTCAATTTGCAGTTATGGCCGTTCTTAACTTAATCATAGGACTAGTAACACCACCAGTAGGGGTATGCTTATTCGTATCTTCCAATATAGGTAAGATATCGTTAGGTAGAATATCTAAGGCTATAATGCCATTCCTGTGTGCAAATATAGTAGTACTTCTATTAGTAACATTCTTTGAGCCAATCACAATGTGGTTACCAAAAATGATGGGACTATAGAATATATAAGGATTGATTATTTATTAGGATAAGGAGCAATAAATATGAAAGCAATAAGAATAAATAAGCCATTAAAACTCGAAATAGTAGAGGTGGACAAACCACAACTAACTTCTGAAAATAACGTGTTAATTAAGATGAAGGCAGTTGGTATATGCGGGTCAGATGTACACATATATCATGGGCAAAATGCTGCTGCTACTTATCCAAGAATAATTGGACACGAGATGGTTGGAGAAGTAGCAGCAGTGGCTGAAGGAGTTACAAAGGTAAAGGTTGGCGACCGTGTTATTGTAGATCAGGTTGTAAACTGTGGACAATGTTATGCTTGCAAAATTGGACGTGGAAATGTTTGTGGTGACCTAAAGGTTCGTGGAGTGCATATTGATGGAGGATTCCAAGAGTATATTGCAGTTCCAGAAAAAGATGTTTACCAGCTTCCAGAAAGCTTAAGTTATGAAGAGGCAGTTATGATTGAGCCGTCTACTATCGCTGTGCAAAGTTGCTCTAGAGCTGAGCTTACAAAGGATGACACATTATTACTTTTAGGATGTGGAGCCTTAGGAACAAGTATATTAAAAATTGCTAAGCTAAGCGGTGCTACTATTATTGCAGTTGATGTTGTAGATGAGAAATTAGCAGAAGCAAAGGCAAATGGAGCACATCATACAATAAACCTATTAAAGGAAGATGTGGCAACAAGAGCAAAAGAATTAACTGGGGGATACGGTCCAACAGTATCAATTGATGCTGCTTGCACAAAAGATTCTTTAGGAACACTTTTAGATGCTACAGGAAATGCAGGAAGAGTCATAACAATGGGATTCTCTGTTGACCCAACTGCAATTACACAGTTTAGAGTTACAGCGAAGGAATTAGATGTTAGGGGTTCAAGACTTCAAAATAAGAAATTCCAAGAGGTAATTAACTTAGTGGAAGAAAATAAATTAAGTTTAAAAGATAGCGTATCACACACATATAATTTCTTAGATGCACAAGCTGCTTTTGATTTTATCGATAGTAGAGATTCAAGCATTAGAAAAATAGTATTAACATTTAACTAAAGTAGAAAAGAGGTAAATTTTCATGAAAATGACATTAAGATGGTATGGTTCAGCATATGATTCTGTTACTTTAGAGCAAATAAAACAAATTCCAGGAGTGACTGGAGTAATATCAACATTATACGGAACAACTCCAGGTGAGGTATGGAAAACAGAAGACATTCAAGCTTTAAAAGCTGAAGTAGAAGCTGCAGGATTAAAGCTTAAGGGTATTGAAAGCGTAAATATTCACGATTCTATCAAAGTTGGTACACCAGACCGTGATTTATATATAGACAACTATATTGAAACATTAGAAAGATTAGGACAAGAAGGAATAGATTTAGTATGCTACAACTTCATGCCGGTATTTGACTGGACAAGATCTGACCTTGCAAAAGTAAGACCAGATGGATCTACAGTATTATCTTATGATCAAGAAATAATTGACCAAATAGACCCTGAAAACATATTAGCGTCTATGGATGAGAAATCGAATGGATTTGTTCTTCCAGGTTGGGAGCCAGAGAGAATGGCTAGATTGAAAGAGTTATTTGAAATGTTTAAAGACGTTGATGAAGAGAAACTTTTCGAAAACTTAAAGTACTTCTTAGAAAAAATCATGCCTACATGTGAAAAATACGGTATTAAGATGGCGATTCACCCAGATGATCCAGCTTGGCCAGTATTTGGACTATCACGTATTATGACATGCAAAGAAAACTTACTAAGATTAGTAACAATGGTAGATAGCCCTTGCAACGGAGTTACTTTATGTACAGGATCATTAGGATCAAATCCTAAGAATGATATTCCTGACATAATCCGTTCATTAAAAGGAAAAATACACTTTGGACATGTTCGTAACTTAATTCATCATGCTCCAGGTAAGTTTGACGAAGCAGCTCACTTATCTACAGATGGTTCTATGGATATGTTTGAAATAATGAAAGCTTTATATGACATTGGATTCGATGGACCAGTAAGACCAGATCACGGAAGAGCAATTTGGGGAGAAGTATCAATGCCTGGATATGGATTATATGACAGAGCATTAGGAGCAACTTACTTAAATGGACTATGGGAAAGCATAGAGAAAATGTCTAAATAAGAAATTTTAAAATTAAAGTATGTACTTGTTTGTAGATAGATTTTATTCGCAGCAAGTACATATATGATTATAAGGAAGAAATTTAGTATCTATATATATATGATGAGGTGAATAGTATGCATTTAATAGATAAAGAATTAGTAAATAGATCAATGTGGGAAGAAAAAGGATTTATACTTCCTAGCTATGACAGAGAAGCAGTAAGAACAAATACAAAGGAAAATCCTGAATGGATTCATTTTGGTGCAGGTAATATTTTCAAAGCATTCCCATGCATGATGCAACAAACACTTTTAAATGAAGGAAGATCTAAAACAGGTGTTATTGTAGCTGAGGGTTATGACTACGAAATCATTGAGAAGATGAATAAACCTCATGATGATTTAAGTCTTTTAGTAACATTAAAAGCTAATGGTACTATTGAAAAGACTGTAGTAGGAAGTATTGTAGAATCCCTTACAGTAAACAGTGAAAATGAAGTGGATTTTGCAAGATTAAAGGAAATCTTTAGAGCACCATCTTTAAAAATGGTGAGCTTTACTATTACAGAAAAAGGTTATCAGCTACAAAATGCTATGGGTAATTTCCATAAGGATGTTGAAGAGGATTTCGTACAAGGACCTAAAATGCCAATGAGCTATATTGGAAAACTTGTAGCACTGTGTTATGAAAGATATCTTCAAGGTTCATTACCAGTTGCTTTAGTTAGTATGGATAACTGTTCTCATAATGGGACAAAGCTGTTTGAAGCAGTTCGTAAGTTTGCACAAGTGTGGGAAGAAAAGGGCTTAGTTGAAGCTGGATTTTTAGGCTACGTAGAAAATGAAAAGAAAGTTTCATTCCCATGGAGCATGATAGATAAGATTACACCTAGACCTGATGCAAGTGTAAAGGCAATGCTATTAAAAGATGGATTTGAAGATGTAGAGCCAGTAATAACATCTAAAAATACATACGTTGCCCCATTTGTTAATGCAGAAGAACCACAATACCTTGTAATCGAGGATGCATTCCCTAATGGACGTCCAAACTTAGATGAAGCAGGGGTAATCTTTGCAGATAAAGATATTGTAGATCGTGTAGAAAAAATGAAGGTTTGTACTTGTCTTAATCCATTGCATACAGCTCTTGCAGTATATGGATGTTTACTATCATATACTGAAATATATAAAGAGATGGAAGATCCACAGTTAAAGAGACTTGTAGAAATCATTGGATATGAAGAGGGGTTGCCAGTTGTAGTTAATCCGGGTATCATAAAGCCAAGAGACTTCATTGATGAAGTATTAAATGTGCGTATACCTAATCCATTTATGCCAGATACACCACAAAGAATTGCTACAGATACTTCTCAAAAGCTATCTATTAGATTTGGAGAAACTATCAAGGCATATGGTAAAAGAGAAGATTTAGAAGTATCATCACTAAAATGTATTCCATTAGTTTTAGCAGGCTGGTGCAGATATTTAATGGGTGTTGATGATGAAGGAAATAAATTCACATTAAGCCCAGATCCAATGCTTGAAGTGGTTACACCATATGTTCAAAATATTGAAATTGGTGCAAAAGGACCATTTACTGAGCAGTTAAGACCTATTTTATCTAATAAAACTATTTTCGGCGTTGATTTATACGAAGTAGGTTTAGGTGAGGTAGTAGAAGGATTATTTGCAGAACTAGTAGCAGGTAAGGGAGCGATTAGAGCTACTTTACAAAAGTATGTTAAATAATATAATCTAAGATTTTAAGGGGGCACAGGATAATTAAAAATTATTTTGTAGCACCCTATTTTTTATGTTAAGATGATAATATAGATAGTACACGATTAGTAAATGAATAGATAGTTAAACTATAATAATAATTGGGAGCGTTATTATATGGATATAAAAATATTAAAAAAGCTAGAAACAGAAAATAATAGAGAGTATGCATATCGTCTTATTAGATACAATATAATGAGTCTGCAAATATTACCAGGAGCGGCTATAAATGAAGGTGAGTTAGCTGAATTATTAAATGTTAGTCGTACTCCCATAAGAGAAGCAATTCTTATGTTAAAGGAAGAGGACTTAGTAGAGGTAATACCTCAGAGTGGTTCTAAAGTATCACTTATTGATATTAGCATATTAAAAGAGGGGCATTTTTTACGTGCAACTATAGAACCAGAAATCATTAATAGATTAGCTGGAAATATGAGTGAAGAACAAATGAATCGACTAAAAGAGAATCTTGAGAAACAACAAGAAATTCTAGAATTGGAATCAGCTGATAAAATTGATAGTTTTGTTAAAATGGATGATAAATTTCATCACATAATTTATGAGGCAGATAAGAAAAATAAGGTTTGGGATGCCGTTAAAAGAATTAGTTCACATTATGATAGAGCAAGATATCTAGATGCGATAATGAATAACGCAGACTTAAATAAAATATTAAAAGAGCATCAAAATATCTATTATTTATTATTAATAGGATATAGTTCAGAAGATATTTTAAGGAAATTCTATGATAATCACTTAAGTACATATAAAAAGAATTTTAAGAGTATAATGGAGAAATATCCAGAGTATTTTAAGATTTAAGAATTAATATAGTATACCCCAGTTTATTTTTAATAAACTGGGGTAAGTTAATTTATAAATTAACTTATTATTATTTTTAAATATATTAAGCAAATACAGTTATTTAACTGTAAGACTTCCCATTCCAACACTTAGGTCAAAAACATAAGTGTTTTCACCAGAAGTAGTTGCAGATATATTTGTTTCGCCTAATCCAGTATCTGTTATTAACTTAACTGGAGCGTTATCAGGAATATCGATTGTTGCTTCACCCATGCCACCGCTATAGGTTAAGTTTCCGCCAACTTCAGAAAGCTTCAAATAAAATTCGCCCATGCCACCAGAGATATCCATATCACCACATTTGCTGTTTAACTCTATAGTTGTTTCACCCATTCCTTGCTCTAGAGTTAAATCATCAAAGATAATATTAGATAGGTTTAATTCACCAGCACCGCCTTCTAGAGCTAAGGAGTTAAAGGTTAAATCGTTTATTGTTATAGTGCCAGCACCACAATATATAGTTGCTTCACTAATAAATTTTTCAGGAATACCAATTAAGACTTTTCTGGATGGATCTGAATTAAATCCAGAAAAGTTAAATGAGTTTACGCCAGTTTCTTGTATAGTTAAGGTGTCTCTGTTTTTTTCAAAGGAGGTAGCTTTCACTATACTGCTTGAACCTGTGCAGTCTAGAGTGATATCATTACCGCTTATAGCTCTAATTGTTACATCGGATGCTAGGATTGATATATCTAAGTTCTTTATGCCATCAATGGAGATAGTTTCATGTAAATCTTCATTATAAATTGTTGAAGAGTTATTGTTGGTGTTGTTATTAATATTAATACCATTGTTAGCTACATTATCAATAAATTCGGAGAAGTTATTGTGTTTATCTTCTCGTGAACTCATTCCAAATCGTACACTGCAGCCAGTGAAAATGGTTGAAGAAATTACTAATGCGGAAATTGTTAAAAGGGTTTTCTTTTTCATGAATATCACTCCTTTATTAATATATATCTAACTTTTTATCAATCATATGAGCAGCAACTAGTTGAAGTCCAATTAGAACGATAAGGTCTAGAAGAGCTGAGAAAATATCAATCTCTATAAGACCAAGCCTACCTATATTCATATAGAAATATGGAAGGAAGCTGATTATAGCTTTGTTAAACCAATCATAGATTCCATTTCCTATTCCGCAAGCCAGAATTACACCTAAGACGCAAAGACCAGTACTTCTAATATAACTTCCTACAATAGCAATTGCTCCAGTTATAATTAAATGAGCGCTAAGCATGCCGATTAGAATTCCAAGTGAAGAGAATATAAGCATAGATGCAAATGAATGAGCATTTATGCTTCCAACTACAGCCGCAAATAAAATTGCAAAGCTATCAATTAAAAGTAGTTCTAAGAAATGGCCTAGGATAAACTCAATTCCTTTAATAGGTGCAAGGAAAAGAAGGTTACCATGGTCTTTTGAAAGTTGCAGTGAGAAGACTATTAAATGGGCTATAAAGTTTATAGTTAATATTATTGCAACAGTTGGAACTAAGTCTAGGCCTAAAGTATACCTAGAGAGAAAATTACTAGAAAAAAAAGATAGGGCTAGAATTACTGTTTCAATAATATAAGTAATTCTTAGAGTTTTAAATGTATGCTTCATAACGCCTATAATATTTTTCATAGGGTTTGATTTATTAATATTAATTGTTGTTTCCATCATATCACCACCTATTATGCAAATACCTTTCTATAAATTTGATCTATTGAGGTTTCATACTTCATTCTTAAATCTTCAGCATCGCCTTTTTCAATTATAGAGCCCTCTCCAAGGAAAATTACCTCATCAAATAATTTCTCGAGTTCGCCCACGTAGTGTGTAGTAATTATCATAGATGCGTTACTGCCGATATTGTCTATAATTGCATTAATTATTTTATCTCTACTTATGATGTCAACACCAGATATAGGCTCATCTAAGATATAAAGTTGAGATTTTCGACTAAGCGTCAAGCTAAGACCTAGCTTTTCTAACATTCCCTTTGAAAGAGCCTTTAGTTTAATTGATGGTTCCAGGTTCATGAACTTGAGTAGCGTTCTACATTTTTGTTCATCAAAATCAGAAAAAAAGTCTTTGTAAAAGGTTATGGCATCAGAAATCTTCATCCATTTTGAGAGAAAATCTTTTTCTTGAAGATATGAAACTACTTTCTTTGTTTCATAACCAACCATAATTCCGTTAATTGTCACTTCTCCACAGGATGGCTTAGAAAGTCCAGATATAATATTTAATAATGTTGTTTTACCTTGGCCATTTGGACCTAAAATTCCTAGAACTTTTCCTTTGTCTAGGGAAAAGGTTACATCATTAAGAACGTGTTTAGAGCCAAAGTTTTTTACTAGATTATTTATATTTAAGAGTACAGAATTTGATGTGTTTATTTCATCTACAGGATATATACTATTTTCAT